>JBFIID010000054.1:0-10865 GCA_041601415.1 Gammaproteobacteria bacterium | reverse complement strand
GAGCTGGGCATGCTGATCAGCAATGCGATGTGGGTGCAGCTGACCATGCCTGCTGCAATGCTGTTCGCAGGACATCTCCTGTTAACCACCAAGCGCTATCTGGTTACCGAGCGTGGCAAGCTCAAGGCCGACTCTGAATCCGCCGAAAGTAACCGCATGCTGGGACTTGCCTATCAGCAACAGGGACAGTTGGACATGGCCTTTGAGAAATTCCGCAAGGCACCTCTCAACGATGACATCATGGATCCGCTGTACAACCTGGCACTTGAATTTGAAGGCAAAAGACAATACGCCAAGGCCTCATCGATCTATCGCTACATGTCTGAATACAAGAAAGATTTCCGCGATATTCAGGATCGCATCAACCGTTCCCAGAAAATGGAAGACACGGTCATGTTCGGTTCCGCCGGCAGTGGCCCGGCCGCCGCCAGCATGATTCTGGATGGCGATCACAAGCCCATGCTGGGGCGTTACGAGGTAGAGAAAGAACTGGGTCAGGGTGCTATGGGTGTGGTCTATCTGGGTCGAGATCCCAAGATCAACCGCGTGGTCGCGATTAAAACCATGGCGCTGGCCGCCGAGTTTGAAGACGATGAACTTAAGGACGTCAAAGAGCGTTTCTTCAGGGAGGCAACCGCCGCCGGTAATCTTGACCACCCTAATATCGTCACCATTTATGATGCCGGTGAGGAACACGACCTGGCCTATATTGCGATGGAATTCCTGAAAGGTGAGGACCTGGCCAAATACACCAAGCCTGACACCATTCTATCCATCAACCGGGTAGTCGCAATTATCTACAAAATCGCCGATGGCCTGAATTTCGCCCACCAGCAGAATGTGGTACATCGCGATATCAAACCCGCGAACATCATGTTTGACCCGGCAACCGGGTCACTGAAAATCACGGACTTTGGTATTGCCCGCATTACCGATTCCAGTAAAACCAAGACCGGTATGGTGCTCGGCACGCCTTCCTATATGTCACCTGAGCAGTTATCCGGCAAAAAAGTTGATGGCCGCTCCGATCTCTTCTCTCTCGGTGTCATGATGTATCAGATGCTCACGGGTCATTTACCCTTCACCGGGGATTCTATGGCCACCCTGATGTTCAAAATCGCCAATGAGGGCCATCCCAGCCCTCTGGAATACCGACCTGAACTGGAACAATTGGCCCCCTGCCTGACGGCCATTATTGACAAGGCACTGGTGAAGGATCCGGATCAGCGCTACCAGACAGGTGCCGAAATGGCGAATGCAATTAAGGCCTGCGCGAAGAAAATAGCGAATAAAAAATGAACCTGAACAAGATATTCGAGACCGCGGCAGCCTCTCATGAAGGTCGAAAAAGACCTCATAACGAGGACAGTAGTGCGATTGACCGCAGTCTGGGTCTCCTCATCGTTGCGGACGGTATGGGGGGCTATAAGGCAGGAGAAGTTGCCAGTGCGATCGCCGTCACCTCGATCATGGATGAAATCAAAAAGGGCATGAAAAGCATCAAGACCGGCCAGATTGATCAGAACTCAGGGTATTCAGCAGAAGCGCTAATGCTCAAAAACGCGGTGATCAAGGCTAATGCCGACATTTTCAGGACGGCCCAGGAGAACGAATTCTGCCATGGAATGGGTACTACACTGGTTGTCGTACTCTTCCATGGCGACAAATACACCGTCGCACATGTAGGAGATTCAAGGGTTTACCGAAAGCGGGGGAATAATTTCGAACAGGTTACCAATGATCATTCGCTGATCCAGGAACTCATCGACCGGGGTTTCTTCACGCCTGAAGAGGCGCACGCAAATACACCGAAAAACCTTGTCACAAGGGCTTTGGGCATCGATCAGGACGTAGAGGTAGAGATTGATGAGGACGTGGTCGAACCGGGTGATATTTTCTTGCTGTGCAGTGATGGATTAAATGATATGGTAAATGATGAAGAAATTCACTTAACCCTAAGTAAATATAGTGATAATCTTGCAACAGCAGGCGAGGAACTGGTAAATCTTGCCAACGAAAAAGGCGGTAAGGATAATATCTCGGTGGTGCTTTCACGGCTGAACGAGAAATTCCCGGTAAAATCGGCCTGGTATTCTAAATTTTTTGGATAGCTTCAGTTGAAGTCAGTGGATAGGACAGAACTATGGCAAAGCTAGTTCTCAGTTTAAATGGCGCCGTTCAAGGTGAATTCGAGCTCAATAAAGAGCGCGTGACCCTTGGCAGAAAGCCTGAGAATGATATTCAGGTGGACAATCTTGCCGTCAGCGGCAAGCACGCTCTGATCATCACGATTCTTGATGATTCGTTCCTCGAGGATCTGGGCAGTACGAATGGCACCTATGTAAACGGTAAATTGGTTAAGAAACATGCTCTCAAGGATGGAGACATCATCGCCATTGGCAAGCATGAACTTAAATACGTTAACGAAAACGCGACAGCGGATGACGAGGACTTTGAAAAGACCATGATCATCAAGCCTGGCTCAGCCAGTGCCGCTGTTGCTGCCGCGAGAGCTGCGGAGAGCGCCGGTGCAGCACCTGCTGCGGCTGCGCAGGCAGCAACGCCGACCGCACCAGCAGCGGGTGGGGGAATGCCATTAGGACGACTGCATGTGCTGAATGGCCCCATTGCAGGTAAACAGCTGGAGTTAACCAAAGCACTGATTACACTGGGTAAGCCGGGGGTTCAGGTGGCGGTTATATCACGTCGTCCCCAGGGCTACTTCCTGACCCACATCGAGGGTGATGGACAGAACAACAACTACCCCATCGTCAATGGTGCACCGATAGGTTCACAGGCATACACACTCAAGAGTGGTGATGTTATCGAACTGGCAGGCATCAAGATGGAGTTCTCCCTCTAGGCGGGAGTAACAACCCAGACATAAAAAAACCGGCTCTTAGCCGGTTTTTTTATGTCTGTACCCCTATTTACTGGTATGCGTGTAGACGCCATCCCAGTCTGCGCCGGGGGATTCCATTCTGAAGTGTTTGATACGCTCGACGTACATCGGATAGAGAGCCCGACTCGGTGACATCTTACTGAGGTTCAGGAACTGAAGTTCAGCAAGGTCCCATTCCTGAGTCCGATAATATTTGAGTGCCTGCCCGTACAGCTTTATTTCGTCAGATACTTCCCTGGTCAGTTCTTCCTTCTGACATACCGGCTCGAAAATCGCGACAGGTTTGTCCTTACCTTTAACGCGCACCTTATCAAGCTCACGATAAACAAAGTCGGGGACCGCCTGCACGGTGGTCTCATTGACGATGAAAGACACTCCATATCCCTTCGTCAGCCCTTCCAGTCGTGATCCCAGATTTACGGCATCACCCAATACGGTATACGCCATACGGAACTCCGATCCCATGTTACCCACACTCATCAGACCGGTATTGATGCCAACACCAATACGAATTTCCGGCCAGCCACGTGCTTGGAACTCTGGTTGTATCTCATCCAGTTTCTGCAACATCTGCAGGCCTGCAATCAGGGCATGTCTGGCATGCTCCGGATCTTCCAGTGGTGCGCCCCAGAAGGCCATGATGGCGTCGCCCATGTATTTGTCGATGGTGCCACGGTTGCTATGAATAATACGCGTCATCGGCGTCAGAACCGCGTTCATCAACTCCGACAGTTCCTGTGGTGTCAGCCCCTCGGAGATGGTGGTAAATCCACGCACGTCCGAAAACAACACACTCATTTCCCGGTTTTCTGCATCCAGCGAATAGGCCTCCGGATTCACACTCATTTCATCGACCAGTTCCGGCGGTACATATTGCCCGAACAAACCCGCAAGCTGACGCTTGCCGCGTGTTTCAACAAAATAACCATAGGACATGTTCATCAGATACAGCATCAGAATCATCATCAGACTTGACGCCATGGGAAGCACCAGGTTTGCTGCATACCAGATAGCAAGATTCGTCCCAATCGTCACTACAATGAGGCTGAGTGTTGCGATAGAGGCCATCACCGGGCTGAGAACCGGCAGACCAACGGCCATGAGCAAGCCAATCAGGATCAGTAACAAAAACTCGGCTCCGGTCGTATAGGCAGGCTTTTCTTTCAGGGTGCCATTGAGAATGCCGGACACAAGGTTGGCGTGAACCTCCACCCCCGGGTAGGCACTCTGCACCGGTGCCGTTCGTAAATCCTGCAGTCCCGGTGCCGTGGTTCCGACCAGCACGATGGCGCCTTTCAATATCGCCGCATCGACCTTGCCGGTGATCACATCCGTTGCAGACACATAGCGGAAACTACCCTTACGACCGCGATAGGGCACCAGCGTACAGACCTTTTCATCAACCGGGATCCGCACTGAGCCAATCTCCAGCCATTCCAGACCGGCATAGCGGTAATTGGTCACCACATCCGGAGCAAACACGGCATTGACTGACTCAACACCCAGAACATTACGAGCCATTGCCAATGACAGGCTTTCGTACTGCTGTTCCTGATACTCATACAACATAGGCACACAGCGCACTACACCATCGCTGCCTTCGCCGGGATTAAAATGCCCGGCGGCCATCGCATTTTCCTGAAATATCGGGAGATTGGCGCCGTAGCCATCGGCGCGCTCAAACTGGATTCGCTTACCCTGGAAACGCCCCTTGATGAAGGTTGGTTCTGGCAATGCGCCGCTGGCTGCTGCGGTGGTTGCCCCTTCACTATTGAAGTAATAGCCCAGCACCACGGCTCGATCCTTAATCGTACGGGCAAACTGATCGTCGTAATCCAGGCTGGCGCGCAGACCTTCCAGACGCTCTTCATAACCCGGCACATCGCGGAACTCCGTTTCCGCCAGTTGCTCAAGCACCTTCAGCCCGGAGCTCTCATCCGGTTCGGCAAACACCACGTCGAAGCCGAGAATGCCGACCTCGTAATGATTGAACAGCTGATCCACCATGACCGACATGCGATCACGTCCCCAGGGCCAGCGACCTTCCACCGCCAGGCTGCGCTCGTCAATATCGACGATGACGACATTGGTGTCGACGGTGTTCGGCATACTGAACACAAGTCTTGCATCATAGGCATGGTTTTCCAGCTGATCGAGAAATGACCAGCGAAGGGTGCCGCTCACGTGAGCGAGGAAGGCAAGCAGAATAAGGATGCTTGATATAACCGGAATCCATTTAGTCTTCAGCCTGGATAACATTCTGCCTGCTCCACGATATTTATCCTTTAGTCACACTTGTTAGCGTCTAATCCTGCCCGATCTTTTGTTTCTGTGCGAGATGGGGCTTTAGCCTGTCTGCCGTTGCTAGATCGCAGGGTTAGATTCATCCTGAAGTTTGCGATCCTGAACCGTCAGATGAATAGGAAACACCTTATCCAGCCGGGCCAGTTGCAGGACACTCATAGCGGCATCACTGACGCCAACCAGTCCAAAACGCTGCTGACTTTTTTTTGCGTTCTGGTAGGCCTCGACCAGACTCGCCACGCCTGAACTATCTATGTAGGTGACACCTGACAGGTCGACCAGCACATTCGAGCCCTTCTCTAGACAACCGAGGATCGTCTCCCTGGCTCTGGGTGAGCAGGACAGGTCAATCTCGCCCAGCAATTCCACCACCGCATAACCGCTTTCCTCTCGGATTTCGTAACTCATTCAAACTCCCCCTATCTTGCGTTTCATGCGTACGTAATTTCCCCGTCCGTTTTCAAGATGGCCGTAATCGCAGCTATCCATAATACTCTGAATGAAGTGGGTACCCAGCCCACCGGGTCGAATATCATCCAGGTCTCTGGGCTTGATACAATCTGTATCTGTCGGGCAGGCATTGTCGGTGAGGACAAATTCCACATCCTGCGCAGAACCATTAATTTCCAGCACAATCTTACCTGAACAATCCCCCTCATAGGCATGCTGCATGATATTCATACAGGCCTCATTGACCGCCAGTATCAGTTCCGCAATCACCGTCTCCGGGCAACCTAATTGTGTGATGGCCTGCCGCACCTGCGTTCTAACCTCACAGAGATAATCAGGATCGGCCTCAAAGTGCAGTTCAAGCAACTGTCGGGGTTCTGCAGAAGCCTCCGTCTGGTCATTGTTGCACTCGATCACAACCAGGGTAATGTCATCAAGCTGACGTAATCCCGGTCGGCGTATTTCTGCGATGATGTTTTCCAGACACTGCCTGGAGGTCAACGCGGACATGTCCTGGATCAGACCGATCAGACCCGACACATCAAGCATCTGCTGTTCATCAATCAGGCTTTCGGTGACACCGTCGGTAAACAGGTACAGTCGTCCGCCATCCAGTTTCAGAGTCACGACCGGGTATTCAAGATCCGCGAGTATGCCCAGTGGCGGCATCTCTGCCGGGATTTCCTCAAACTCGCCATCAGGGTGGTGGTACAGCGGCGGCTGATGACCGGCATTGGAAAGACGAATGACACCGGCCTGCGGTTCGATAAAACCCGAAACGATAGTTACAAACATACCGTGTGATGCGGTTTCACAGACCTCGTTATTAACCAGATTCAGTAACTCACCGGGATCGGGATGCGTTTTTGCCAGACATCGCAATAGACTACTGGTCTTGGCCATCAACAACGCAGCATTGATACCCTTTCCGGAAACATCAGCGAGATTGAAATAGATACGACCATCATCAAGCGCAAAGAAATCAAAAAAATCACCTGACACTTCACGTGCCGGCACATTCATACCAGAGACAGGAAACCCATCCTCCTGGTTGGACGGCAATAGCCGCTCCTGAATCTCACGAGCCAGTTCCAGTTCCTTCTGAACCCTTTCCTGTTCCACCAGTGCGGTAGCCATACGCGCATTGTTGATCGACAGCGCGGCAGACGATGCCAGAGCGGTGAGCAGGTGTTTGTCCCGATCATCGAACAGCCCATCCCCCCCCTTCTTGTTGAGCAATTCCAGCACGCCGATACAGACATCATTCACAATCAGGGGAGCACACAGAATCGAGCGCGTTTCAAAACCCGTACCGGCATCCACCGAAGACGCAAAATGAGGGTCCTTTAATACATCGCGAACAATTTCAGACTGCATGGTTGCTACACAATGCCCGGCAATTCCCTGTGATGAATCCAGTCGCAAACCACTCACATCCACCGGTCCCGCACAGGCGTGGCAGACCAGTTCCCGATTGCTATTCTCCAGCAGAAAAATGGACACCGCTTCGGCATCCAGATAATCCATGAAACGTTCCATGGCGATCTGCAGTGTGTCCTCTATATGCAGCGAACTGGCAAAGCTCTGGGTAATCTCGGCCAGCAGAGCCAGTTGCTGATCGAGACTATGATCCGACTCAGGTCTTAACAAACAGTAGAGGTAGTTTTTCTCCATCTGTCTCAGATCAGCTCGTTCAGCTGATTCAGATACTGCTGTTCGTCTGGCATGGTGTTATTTCTCTGTGCCTGCCATAAACATTCTCCCAGACATTCCATCATGCGATGCTCAACCTCATGGGGATCACCAACATGGTTCAGCAGCTTCCGGTGAGCCGCGACAATGCCCGGTGGGCGGTCGGTCGATAGTTGTTCCTGGATGGCGATATGCATCCCCATGTGCAGGAAAGGATTCGTCTGCCCCATTTCGGGTGTGTACTCGGCCTGCACTGCTGCCTCACCGGCCTCCAGCAGGGGATGATATTCAGGGTGATTCAGAATCACCGCAGCCACGATGCGTTCCATCGCCTCCATGGGTTGGGAGTTGCACTGCTTGGCCCAAACCTGGAGGAAATACTTACGTGCAGTTTCACGATCCTGCAACATGCTTTAGTTCTCCCCGCCTAGCGTCTTATTCAACATAGAGATGTTTCTCTTTCCATTCACACAGGTCGAAGATACTGCATGCCGCACAACGCGGCCTTCTGGCCACGCAGGTATATCGACCGTGCAGGATTAACCAGTGATGTGCATCCCGTTTAAATTCATCAGGCACGAGCTTGAGCAGTTTTTTTTCGACTTCCAGTACATTTTTACCTGTGGCAATACCGGTGCGGTTAGAGACGCGAAAAATATGTGTATCGACTGCAATTGTAGGCTGACCAAATGCCGTATTCAGAACCACATTGGCGGTCTTTCTACCCACTCCCGGCAGGGCCTCAAGAGCCGCCCGGTCGGCAGGCACTTCTCCCTGATGCTGCTGCAAAAGTATCTCACAGGTCTTGATAATGTTCTCGGCCTTCGCGTTATACAGCCCAATGGTCTTGATATAGTTCTTCAGCCCCTGCAGACCGAGTTGTTTAATCGCCTGTGGAGTATTCGCTACCGGGTAGAGTTTTGCTGTCGCCTTGTTGACCCCGACATCGGTGGCCTGGGCGGACAGAATCACCGCTATCAGCAACTCAAAGGTAGAGTTATAAGCCAGCTCCGTCGTCGGTGACGGGTTCTCCGCCCGCAGGCGGGTGAAAATCTCCGTGCGTTTCTGTCGATTCAATACACCAGTTCCCTATTTTCCGAGTCTACTGACTACGACCAAAAAGATGATTCCTTGCCGCCAGCACCAGCCCCATCATCATCAGACCACCCGCCGGCAACAGGGCCAGGGCCAGTCCCTGAACAGGAAACTGCAGCGTCATCCACGCACTATCATGACCAAACAGTAGTTCCGCATCACGCAACAAACTGCCATGCCCCAGCAATTCACGGCTGGCCGACAGGACAATGACCAGCAGGCAGACACCCAGTCCATTAAACAATCCGTCTTTGCTGGCTGCCGCCAGGGAATGGCTGGAGGCGTATTCGTCGACGCGGGTGAGGATCGCGCAATTAGCCGCTAACAGTGGTAGATAGATGCCCAGATCGCGACTCACCAGATAGGCAAACGATTGCATCAGCAGATCAACCAGAGTGACGATGATGGCAATAATCAGGATCTGCGCGAGGATACGCACCTGTGGCGGAACGGTATACCGAATCATAGAGACCGTCAGGCTGCCAAAGACAAAACACAGCAACAGGGCGGAGGCCATCACCAGGCCATTCACCAGCGTTGTACTGACCGCCAGTACCGGGGTCAATCCCAGCAGGCGCACAAGCATAATGTTGTCTGCCCTGCCCCATGCCCTGACTTTTTCCGGTATTACCAGCACGCTGTCACCCATTGCCCATTTGATGCCGCATTATAAACCGATCAGGATGCTGTAGAGGCCTGATGCGCAAGTTTCTGATCGAGCAAAAAACTCACCGTATAGCGCACACCAAAACCGGTCGTATCGGTTGGAATGTGCGCCAGCCCGCCCTTATGGTTACCGCTCGACAGATCCATGTGTAACCAGTTGATCTCGGCATCAACAAAGCGTTGCAGGAAACGTGAAGCCAGGATGTGATCGGCATTGCCTTCCTCCGCGCATTGTTTGACATCGGCGATGTCGCTTTCCAGCGCCTTGTCGTAATCTTTATCCAGCGGGAATGGCCAGACCCTCTCACCACTTTGCCGCCCCGTTTCTATCAGTGCCGGGTGCCAGCCATCGCGATTGCTGAACACACCGCTATAGGCACTGCCCAGTGAATAGACGCAGGCACCCGTCAGCGTCGCGTAATCAATAATCGTCACCGGCTTGCTCTTTGAGGCCAGTGCCAGCGTGTCGGCCAGCACCATACGCCCCTCGGCATCGGTGTGAATAACCTCAATCGTGGTGCCATTCATTGCGGTCACCACATCATTGGGTTTGTAGGCCCTGGGGCCGATGTGATTCGTCGCCAGTGCGAGCCAGCAATCCACCGGAAACTTTACCTGTAACTCGGTCAGAGCCAGCAGACTACCCAGGGCAACCGCGCTGCCTTCCATATCTTCGTGCATGCCAAGCATGAACTTGGCCGGTTTCAGATTCACCCCGCCGGTATCAAAGCAGATCCCCTTTCCGATCAGAGCCACCGGTGGCTTACGCGTCTGTGCGCCGGGTCGATATTGCAGATGCACGATGCCGGCATCATCCACCGGACTACCCTGTGCGACCGCCAGAAAGGCTCCCGCCTTTTTCTTCTGTAGTTGAGTGCTACCAAAGAAGGTCATCTTCCAGCCATACTGTTTTGCCAGTGCACTGATCACCTCACGGTAATGTGTTGGGGTCAGCTCATTTGGCGGCAACTGGGTCAGATAACGTGCCAGGGCATTACCGCGCGCCTCAGCAAACGCACGCTTGAAGCCATGACTACTGCGAAAACCATGCAGTCGTATGGTCTGCAATGCAGGGGCTGTTTTTTTACTGCTTCGGTAACAGGGTAATTCGGCGCTCGCGGCGAGTGCGGCCGAGATCAGCGCCTCGGCACAGGTCTCGCTGCGTTCGGATTCAAAGCCTTCGACCAGCAGGGCAATCTCGGCGGGGTTGAAGAGACTCTGTTTTTCGACCAGTTTGCGCGCCAGTGTGAGGGTCTGAAACACATCTGCATCCTCGTCCAGACAGGCCAGCACCAGTCGTGAACCTTTACGATTAGGTAAATCGATCTCAACCGGCGTCATCTTGCGCTGGTCTTCCGGCAGTCGATTCAGGCGTTGCTGAATCACCTCCGCGTACGGTAAATGTGCGGCAATCTCTCCATCTCCAGAGACCGGTAGTAGCCAGATCCAGTGATGACGCGCATCGACCTGGTTGCTGGAAGGGAGTGAGGCAGACTGGCTTAACTTAATATTCATAAAACTGACCATTTTCCAAAAGTAACTTTCAATCCGTAAGTGGCATTTACCCGCTAACGGCACACTGTTCATAATAGTTCGCTATGTTATTGAACTATGCCGAATTCGGACCCGAGTCCGAAACAGACGAGACCCTTATCATACTGCATGGCCTGTTCGGTTCCATCCGAAACTGGCAAAGTATTGCACGTCGGCTCGCGCGAGATTTTCGCGTCATCACCGTTGACCAGCGTAACCATGG
>JBFIID010000053.1:0-11114 GCA_041601415.1 Gammaproteobacteria bacterium | reverse complement strand
GAGGGGCAGATTGATAAGGCGGTTGTTGCACAGGCCATCGAAAAATACGGCATCAAGGTGGATACACCTGCGCCGTGGACTGTTTAATCTATCGAGACAGGAAACCATCATGAGCGAAACAATAGAAATAAAAGTTCCTGATATCGGTGATTTTACAGATGTCGATATCATAGAAGTATTTGTTGCAGTGGGTGACGTGGTTGAGGTCGATCAGGCCTTGATGACGCTCGAAACCGATAAGGCCAGTATGGAAATTCCGGCCACTGAAGCCGGCACCGTGCAGGAGTTATTTGTCAGTGTTGGCGGTAAGGCGTCGGAAGGTATGACGATTCTGACCCTGAATACCGGTGCCAGTGCGTCTGCACCAGCACCTGCGGCTGCACCAGCAGAGGCTCCGGCCGCATCGCCGGCACCTGCGGCGGCAGCGTCACAGACCGTCGAGGTCAGAGTCCCCGATATAGGTGATTTCAGCGACGTCGATATTATTGAGGTCTCGGTACAGGTCGGCGATACCGTCGAGCTGGATCAGGGATTGATTACGCTGGAAACCGATAAGGCCAGTATGGAAATCCCGGCTACCGCAGCGGGCGTTATCCAGAGTCTGGCGGTGAGTGTGGGTGGTACCGCGAGTGAAGGCGATCTGGTTGCGGTGATTGCTGCTGCTGGTGCAACTACTGCAGCGGCTCCCGCAGCTGTTTCAGCCCCAGCCCCTGTTGCCAGTGCGCCGGCAGCGCCCGTCGCTGCAAAACCGGCAGCACCGAGCCCGGCACCCGCCGCAGCGCCGGTGAGCGGAAAACTGGTTCATGCCAGTCCTTCCGTGCGTCGTTTTGCACGTGATCTGGGCGTCGAAATCAGTCGTATAACCCAGGCAACCGGGCCCAAGGGGCGTATCCTGCGCGAAGATGTGCAGGCCTTTGTGAAGGGCGTCATGTCAGGTTCTGCACCGGGTGCGGCAGCGGCCCCTGTCGGATCGGGTATTCCACCGATTCCTGCCGTCGACTTCAGTAAGTTCGGTGAAATTGAAGAACGTCCACTCAGTAAGATTAAACGCCTGACAGGTGTCAATCTCAGCCGTGCCTGGCTGAATTTACCGATGGTTACCCATCATGATCTGGCCGATATCACCGAGATGGAGAAATTCCGTAAATCCCTCAAGGCGGATGCCGAGAAGCATGGTGTGAAGGTGACCTTCCTGCTGTTTGTGATGAAGGCACTGGTGGCTGCGATGAAGCAACAGCCAGAGTTCAATGCCTCACTGTCGGCGGATGGTGAAAGCCTGATCCTGAAGAAGTATTTCAACATCGGGGTCGCGGTGGACACGCCGAATGGCCTGGTGGTGCCGGTGTTCCGTGATGTCGATAAAAAGAACATCTACGACCTGGCCGCTGAAATGGGAGTAGTGAGTGCCAAGGCAAGAGAAGGCAAGTTGATGCCGAAAGACATGTCAGGTGGTTGTATGACCATCTCCAGTCTCGGTGGCATTGGTGGCACAGCCTTTACGCCTATCGTGAATGCGCCTGAAGTAGCGATCCTGGGGGTTACCCGAGCTGATATTCAGCCGGTCTGGGATGGTGAGAGCTTCAAACCACGCTTGATGTTGCCACTGGATCTGACCTATGACCATCGTGTCATTGATGGTGCGGCAGCGGCTCGCTTCGTGGTGACACTGGCCGGCTATCTCAACGACATCCGTCGTGTATTGCTTTAAGGGGGCGAACAAATGAGTGACTTACAGGAAATTCGTGTCCCCGATATTGGTGACTTTGATGGCGTTGAGGTTATCGAGATTCATGTCAGTGTGGGCGACAGTGTCGCCGCAGAAGATGCACTGATTACCCTCGAAAGCGATAAGGCCTCGATGGAAATCCCGAGCCCGGCGGCAGGCACAATCAGTGAGCTGTGTGTCGCCATGGGTGACAAGGTATCTGAAGGTGATCTAATCGCCAGGGTACAGGCCGGCGCCAGTTCGACGGCTGAACCCGCAAGCGCAACGGCGTCACCCGCGCCAGCAGCAGCGGCAGCACCACAGGCGCCGACCGCACCGGTTGCCGGTGCCGTAAGTGCCAGTGCGGCTGGCAGTAATGCCGATCTGCACGCAGAGGTTCTGGTGCTGGGTGCAGGCCCCGGTGGTTATACCGCCGCCTTCCGTGCCGCTGATCTGGGTAAAAAAGTGGTGTTGGTCGAACGGCATGCAACCCTCGGTGGGGTGTGTCTCAATGTGGGGTGTATTCCCTCCAAGGCATTGTTGCATCAGGCGCAGGTTATTCATGAGGCGGAAGAACTGGAAGCCCACGGTATCAAGTTCAACAAACCCGAACTGGATATCGACAAGATTCGTGGCAATAAGGAAAACGTCATCAAGCAGTTGACCGGCGGACTGGCGGGGCTCGCCAAACAACGCAAGGTCACGGTCGTGAATGGCGTGGGTAACTTCGAATCTGATCATGTGATCCGGGTTCAGGGTGAAGCCGGTGAGCAGCGTATCTCATTTGATCACGCAATCATTGCTGCGGGTTCTCGACCCGTACGCATTCCGGGTTTTCCCTACGATGACAAACGATTGATGGACTCTACCGGTGCTCTGGCTCTGGAGGATGTGCCGGAACGTTTACTGGTTATTGGCGGCGGCATTATCGGCCTGGAAATGGCCACTGTTTACCATGCACTGGGTTCACAGATTACCGTGGTGGAACTGATGGATCAGTTAATTCCCGGTTGCGATAAGGACCTGGTCAAGCCGCTGCATAAACGTGTTGAAAAACAATATGAGGCCATCTACCTGAACTCCAGGGTAACGGGGATTGAAGCCTTGCCTGAAGGTCTGAAAGTTTCGTTTGAAGGGGGTAAGGCTCCCGAGTCTGCAATCTTCGACCGCGTACTCCTGTCCGTTGGTCGCTCGCCGAATGGGGCCTCGATCAGTGCCGAAGCAGCTGGTGTGTATGTCGATGAGCGGGGCTTCATTCCTGTCGATAATCAGATGCACACCAATGTGCCACACATCTATGCCATTGGTGACATCGTCGGTAATCCGATGCTGGCGCACAAGGCAGTGCATGAGGCGAAGGTGGCGGCTGAAGTGATCTGTGGTGAGAAGGTCGCCTTTGAGGCGATGACTATCCCGTCGGTTGCCTACACCGATCCAGAGGTTTCCTGGATGGGACTGAACGAAACCGATGCGAAAGCAAAGGGCATTGCCTATGAGAAAACCTCTTTCCCCTGGATGGCCAGTGGCCGTGCTCTCAGTCTCGGACGTGGCGAGGGGATTACCAAGGTCTTGTGGGATCCTGATACACACAGGATTCTCGGTGCCGGTATTGTCGGCGTGAATGCCGGTGAGTTAATTGCCGAGGCTGTGGTCGCGCTGGAGATGGGTGCCGACTGTCATGATATAGGTCTCAGTATCCACCCTCATCCGACACTCTCGGAGACCCTCTGTTTCGCTGCAGAAATGCAGGCAGGCAGCATTACTGATCTCTATATAAAGAAGAAGTAACAAACAACGGCGGATGACTTATGGAGTTAGTCATTCGCCGTTGACTGCATTAAGGCACGTGTTCGATCCGATACTGGTCAGATACTTCTAGGTTTGGCCAGGCTTTACAGTGGCAGAGGGAATTGCCACTATTTTTTAACTGTAGACATCATGTCGCCGGATGTTTCGTCGTTCGGCGAAATCAGTTTCCTCACATTACACCCCCCTGAGTCTTTTCTCCTCCCGTATGAACTGCTAGGGTAGCGCCCCTTTTAGCCCTGTGTGTTTCTTCGCAAACCTGGCAGGGCCTTCTTCAACATATTATATGGAGTAAACAGTGAGCCTGCTCAATCGCATTCTTATTTGTCTTCTGGTGCTTTCCCTGTCTGCCTGTGCCCGCATTAGCCCCGAGGTGATCCAGTCCGGTGGGAATGATTACAACATCGCCATGCAGAACACACGGGATGAACAGATGTTGTTGAACCTGGTACGTCTGAAATATCGCGACACACCTTTTTTCCTGGAAGTGGGTAGCGTCTCTTCGCAATATCGCATTACCTCGGAAGGTGGTGCGTCGGCCAATCTGGGTCGGCGTCCGATCCTCGATACCCTGGGCCTGAGTTCCAAACACAGCTTTGTTGAGCAGCCGACAGTGACCTACACGCCACTGGGCGGGAATGATTTTGTGCAGCGACTGTTGACCCCCATTTCGCTGGATACGGTGTTGTTGTTGTCGAATTCAGGCTGGAGTGTAGAGCGGATTCTGCGCCTTTGTACCCAGTATATGAATGGTCTGGCGAAT
Organism: Gammaproteobacteria bacterium; assembly: GCA_041601415.1. Taxonomy (GTDB): domain Bacteria; phylum Pseudomonadota; class Gammaproteobacteria; order JBFIID01; family JBFIID01; genus JBFIID01. The sequence goes on along the minus strand of JBFIID010000053.1, from coordinate 6,840 downwards.
GCGCCGACCGCCTCTGGCCCAACCCCGAGCGCTGCACCGGAGTATGCACAGTTTAGCGAACTGTCAGGGTTGTTAAGAAAGCTACAGCAACAGAAATTATTGCGTATGGGCTATCGTCAGGAGGGCGAAAAAATTATCCGCACGGTACAGATTAGCAGTACACAACAGACCCAGGCCGACGTTGATCAATTTCGCCAGTTGCTGGGACTCAGCCCCGATAGTAGGGAATATGTCCTGTCCGAGGGGCAGGCTGGCACACAGGGAGCCCGGTCAATAAATCTCGCTACGCGATCCTTACTGGGGGTGTTGTTCTACCTCTCGCATTCTGTACAGGTGCCAGATTCCGATAAACAGGCGGGTATTGTCACCATTACGCGTGATGCTGCCGGAAATGAATTCGACTGGGGACAACTGACGGCAAACCTGTTCCATATTCGCAGCAGCCAGACAGAACCGATGGCTGCCGGTATCCGCACTCAATACCGGGGACACTGGTTTTATATTGACGACGCGGATCTGGACTCCAAATCTACCTTCAGTTTGCTGAGCCAGCTCTTTTCTCTACAGGCTGGAAATACAGAAGCTGCACGGCCACTACTAACTCTGCCACTAGGTCAATAATAACAGTCACTTAGGACTTTAATCGCAGGTCATGTCCTGAAGCGCAGAGCGCTTCAGGATTAAAGAAACACGTCGTTTTACCGATAGCCCTGATTAGACGTAGCACATCTGATTTACCACACTGTCAAAGTATCAGCGCAGACAGACCACAGGTTGCTACAAACCGTATCCGAAAGGGCGGTATCAGGCTCAGGTACTCAGGAGGAAAACCACAGAGCAATTGAGCGTTAAGCAAGCTTAGTCAATGAAGAGTATTGCCGCTCTTCAGGAAATCAGATTGAAAAAAACAGGCCTCATTACCGCTGTTAATGAATACCCGGATCGAGTTCATCCCCCTGAGCTCGGTAAACAGCTGTTTGCTCACCCCCTGTGCAGGCAGATGTTCATTGAGCAGTCACGGGATGGCATGGTGGTTCTTGATCACGCACACCGTATATTGTTCGCAAATGAGCGTTTCGCACAGATGCTCGGTTATCAGGCGGATGAACTCTATCCGTTACAGGTAGAGGACTGGTATCCGGGTTTCAGCTCCCTATCTATTGATAAGGATTTACAGGATCGACGATCCCGGCAGATGGAGTGTGAGTTTCTTAGTCGACAGGGTAATCCTTTCCCGGTTGAACTCACGATCAATTCCAGCGACTGGGAATCCAGACGGGTGTATTTTTGCGTGGCGCATGACATCAGCCAGCGCAAGCATTACGAGTCGGAGCTGCACGCCCGGGAGCTGGAGTTCAGAACCCTGGTAGAGCACACACCGGATATCATCATTCGCTATGACTCAGAGTTTCGTCGTCTTTATGCCAACCCTCATGCGAGCCGGGTAACCGGTTCCGATCAACAGAGCACCATCGGTGGCTTCCTGGATCAGACGTCGGTAATCGATGTCGCTACCTACAAGGCTACACTTCAGGAGATTTTTGATAATGGTCACGAAGCGGATCTTGAGTTCCGCTACAGGACGCTCGAAGGGCAGTTGGCATGGGGGCACGCACGCTTTGCGCCTGAGATGGATGCCGAGGGTAAGGTGGTCAGTGTATTGTCGATCATCCGGGATATTACAGAGAGCGTACATCATCGGGAGCAGGCCAATCATATGGCCTTTTATGACAACCTGACCAATCTTCCTAACCGTGCACTCCTGAATGAACGACTCACACAGATCAAGGCTGAATCTGAACATCGCGATGATCAATTTGCCCTGATGCTTCTGGATCTCGATGATTTCAAGGACGTCAATGACTCTCTGGGGCACACAGCCGGCGATCAGTTGCTGATTGAAGTAGCACGGCGTTTACAGGGCTGTATTCGTGATTACGATACGCTTTCGCGTCAGGGGGGAGACGAGTTCGTTGCCCTGATGACGGAGATTCGTAGCCCCAGAGATATGGGTAAGGTGGCGAATGAGATGTTAAAGGCCCTGGCAAGGCCGGTGGAGGTCGCAGGGCAGGAGGTCTTTATTTCCGCCAGCATCGGTATCGCGGTGTATCCGGAAGACAGTAAAGATCTTGATGAGCTGTTTGCCTATGCAGACATTGCCATGTACCACGCCAAGAGTGAAGGGCGTAATAACTTCAAGTTTTTCCAGCAACGTCTCAGTCGGGAAGCCAACGATCGTCTGCACTTAACCGCCAGTCTACGTCAGGCCTTAGCGCGTAATGAACTAGAGCTCTATTATCAACCCAAGGTTGATATGAGCACTGGAGAAGTGATGGGTGCTGAGGCCCTGTTACGCTGGAATCATCCGGAACGTGGTCTGCTGACGCCGGATAAATTTATCGGACTTGCTGAAGATACCGGACAGATTCTGGAAATTGGCAACTGGGTGATGCACAGGGCTGCTGTGACCATCGTCAACTGGAATCAGATAAACGCCTGTCACTTCACGCTGGCGATCAATATGTCGACCCGACAGTTTCATGAACCGGGGCTGGTAGCCGATTTGAAGCAAATACTCAGCAGTACCGGTTGTCATCCTGACTGGCTTGAACTGGAACTGACCGAGAGCCTGTTGCTTGAAAATTCAGTGCAGGTACAGCGCATGCTGGATTCGCTTAACCAGTTGGGAATAAGCCTGGCAATCGATGACTTTGGCACTGGTCAGGCCGCCCTGTCATATCTAAATCGTTTCTGTTTTTCAGTGCTGAAAATCGATAAAAGCTTCATTCATGGCGCAGAACGGGATGATCGAAGAAAGGCCCTGATCAAGGCCATCGTCTCGGTTGCCAGGGCGTTGGACATGGAACTGGTTGGCGAAGGCGTCGAGACTCAGGAACAGGTCGATATGTTGCTGCAGATGGGATGCAATGTCGGGCAGGGATATTACTATGGCAAACCAATACCGCAGGATGTTTTTGAAAGTCTTTATGTGTATTAGGGGGGGACTGAATAGCTCCTCCTCGTCTTCTTAATAGAGGCAGCCTTTTTGAAAATTGAGTTCGCAGGCGCGTTGAAAATAGTGGCTGGCCTGTGTTTTTTCACCCAGTGCACGCAGACAAATGCCCAGGTTAAAATGCGCCGCGCCATCATCGGGTCGTCGTCGAATCGCTTCTAAAAATCCCTCACTGGCTCCACGGTAGTCGCGCATGGTTAACAATGCTGTCGCGCGGTTGGCATAGGCGGGCTGATAGTCTGGATCCAGGCTGATCGATTGTTCGAAATCCTGAAGTGCCGAGACCGAATCGCGCGTCTGTAAAGCCAGTAAGCCGCGATTGTTATAGGCCAGGGCAAAATCAGGGTTGAGGCGTATGGCAGTTGTGTAGTCTTCTGCAGCCTGTTGTCGGTCACCCTCTGCTGCATAGGCATTACCCCGTTCCAGCCAGGCAAGAAGCATCCCGGGTTGTAATTCAAGTGCGCGGTTAAAATCAGCAATGGCCTGTTTGGGGCTGGCTAATTTCTGTAAATAATAAGTGCCACGATTTTGATACGCACGTGCGAATGCGGGATCCAGTTGAATGGCGTGATCAAAGGCCTCTAGCGCCTGTTCGTACTGTCCTTCTTCAATTCTGAATGTGCCGAGATTATTCCAGACCCTTGCACTGTTGGGCGCGTGTTCCAGAGCGTGCGTCACCAGAGCCAGTCTGGAGGACCAGACGGGCAGGCGCTGACTGGTTGAAATTATCAATAAACTGATAATCACCAGCGCACTTAACTGACAGATTCGTTTGCTGGTCGAGCTACGTTTGCTCAGTGTCATTAATGCAATACCGAAGAGGCCAACGATGCCTAACATTGGTAGATAAAGACGGTGTTCAAACACCATTTCCAGTGGAATAAAGCTGCTTTCAATGATCAAGGTAAACGGGATCCAGAGAATGAAGAAACCCATCAGTCTGAACCGGGGTTTGAGCACAGCGATAAGTCCGGACACACACAGAGTGACCATCGCGAGCAACGACCAGATCGTCGAGAGGGGAGTAAACAGGCCCGTCGATTTTATGAAGTCATGTTCTATGGAAAAGCGATCGGGCAGTGGCCACAGGATCTGGGAGAAATGAAACAGGATTACTCGGGGCTGGGTCAGCAGGCGTTCCGACATACTGAAATCACGAAGTGTGTAATAAGGTTTTAGATATTCGTAATAGGGGCCGGCCTGGGTGCCGAGATCCAGCAATAGGTAGAGTCCGAACAGGCAGGGCAGACTGAGCACGAGCCAGTCGCTACGTGATTGAATCAGTGCCTGTCCCCTGCGACACACAGCAAATTCCGTGAGCAGGAGCAGTAGCGGCGTAATCCAGGCATTTTCCTTACTGATGGCGCCACATAGAAAACTGATCAAGCATAGAAAATACCAGCCCACGGGGCGTCGAGCATGTAAACGTGCATACAGATAAGACAACACCGACAACAGCATAAACAGACTGGCCATGGCGTTCATGCGTTGCACGATATAACTAACAGACTGCAGTTGAATCGGGTGTAGTGCCCAGATCGCCGCCCCGACAAAGGCGGCGAAAAGGCGTTGGTTTGTGCTTGCGGATTGCTTAGCGAAAAGCATCAGTAACAGTGCAAAAACCAGCAGGGTATTGAACAGATGGATACAGAGATTGGTGAACTGAAAACTGGATGGATCACCATCACCACGCCACCAGTCCACCGCAAAGCTGAGGTTTGGTAGAAGTCGTCGTTGTAGAAATGCATCGGAGACAACCTCTGACAGTTCGCTAAGGCTTAACTGGTCGATCTGAATACTGCTGTTTTCGGTGATATTTACTCGATCATCGAAGTGAAAGACATTATCCAGACCGGGCAGATAGGTGATCGCCGTTATGGTGAACAGCAGCAGGGCCGATAGCAGGAGTCTGGGGGACAGGGTGTTCATCAAGGTCTTTCGGTTGATAATGGTAATCAAAGGACATTAGCCAATTCGCAGAGTAAAGAAAGACGCGCGTCGAATCCATAGCCATGAGTGCCTCAGGTGAGGAAAGATTGCTTAGCCGTGATCCTGAACAGGCAACACGACCTCAACGCAGAGTCCCCCGGTTGATGCATTACTCGCTTTTATGCTTGCCCCATGCAGTTTCAACGCGTGTGCCGCAATCGCCAGACCCAGACCAAAACCGCCGCTTTGCCGTTCACGGGCGGCCTGTAACCTGAAGAAGGGCTCAAACAGATCCTGCAGGTGTTTCTCAGGTACGCCTGGCCCCTGATCGGTAACACAAATGATCACCGCAGGACGGGTTGATTTTGCCGCTTCAATACTGACCCTGACCGTGGTGCTATCGGCGGTGTATGTCACTGCATTGCGAATGATGTTTTCCAGTGCACGGCGTAATAATTCTGCGTTGGCCTGGATGGGGTATTCAGCATCCTGCTGTAATTCGATAGTGCAGCCGCGCGTCTGCGCCTCGAAGTTGGCGTCGGCAACAATATGCTTCAGCAGCGCGCTGAGTTCCACGTAGTCGTCCAGTGGATAGGTTTCTGCGGCCTCCATACGCGCGAGGCTCAGAACCTGGCCCACCAGTTCATCAAGTCGGCACACCTCTTTTTCGATGCGCGACAATTCCTCCAGTTCACCGGTCTTGCTGGCCGCAAGCTGTACCGCGACACGCAGGCGTGCCAGCGGAGAACGCAGTTCATGGGAGATGTCACTGAGCAACTGGCGTTGAGACACGAGCAAGGCCTGCAGGCGTTCCGCCATACGATCGAAATCCATGCCCAGATCGGCGATTTCGTCGCGTTGCTTGATCTTCCCGCCGACGCGGATATCCAGATCGCCACTTGCGAATGCCTGGCTGGCAGTTTGCAGAATGCGTATTGGTCGGGTCAGGTACCAGGCCAGCCACATGCTCACCAGGGCACTAACGAACAGGGCAATGCCAATCCGCAGCGCGAGTATCCAGGGATCATGCGAACGCAGGGGGTTACGTAGACCGGGCGTCCTGCCGCCCGGTCTTGCGTGTCGCTGATGCAGCCGTGCGCTGATGTGATAGCGCTCACCATTCGCCGCCGTTACTGTACGAGTCAGGGGAGCGACTCGCGGTTCAAACCCTTCAGCGCGTCTCGGTGGACGCCCCATTATATGTTGACCGTCACTGTCTGTGATGTGCAGATCGACGCCGGATCCGGGACCTAATTGCCGCATTAGCTGACGGGCCTCGCGCAGGCTGCCATGCTCAAGCATGACACTCAGGGCTTCAAGACGGGTATGCGCATCCTGTTGAAACCGGGACTCCATACGGTCCTGACCGTATTCCTCAATATAGGTTGATACGCCCCAGGCGACGCCCAGCGACATCAACAGAATCGTCGCCCAGAAACTGAGGAAGATCTTCCTGAACAGGCGTCCCATCAGGCGTCCCCGATAAGCTGGTAACCGCTACCGCGGATGGTTTGTACATAGGGACGTTGCTGTGGATCATTACCCAGCTTGCGTCGCAGTTTACTGATATGCATGTCGATACTGCGATCATAAATTTCCAGTTTGCGCCCCAGACCCTGTGCCGATAGTTCTGCCTTGCTAACCACCTGACCGGCATTGCGTAAGAGCAGTTCGAGCAGGCGAAATTCGGTGCTGGTTAGTTCCAGTGCCTGCCCGGCAAGGTGTATTTCACGCGTCGTGGTGTTCATCACTATCTCACCCACTTCTAACACGCTGGGGGCTTTTTGCCGGGGCTGTTCCGAGCGACGCAGAATGGCTCGCAGTCGTGCCACCAGTTCTCTGGGGTTACAGGGTTTGGGAAGATAGTCATCTGCGCCGATCTCGAGACCAATGATGCG
>JBFIID010000052.1:0-11180 GCA_041601415.1 Gammaproteobacteria bacterium | reverse complement strand
TGTCTACACCGACATTAGCCGTGACGGCATGATGCAGGGGCTGAATCTGGACTCCACCCTGGAACTGGCACGTGCCATGACCATCCCGGTGATTGCCTCTGGCGGGATCACCAACATGGAAGATATCCATGCCCTCTGTGAAGTGTCGGATGAAGGCATACAGGGTGCGATTACCGGTCGCGCGATCTACGAAGGCACGCTGGATTTCGAAGCAGCCCAGAAATATGCCGATGAAAACACCAAATCCAGCAGTGGTTACTGATGGGGCTGGCAAAACGAATTATTCCCTGTCTGGATGTCGATGCCGGGCGTGTGGTGAAGGGTGTCAAATTCGTCGATATTCGTGATGCCGGAAACCCAGTAGAAGTTGCCCGGCGCTATGACGAACAGGGCGCTGACGAAATAACCTTTCTTGATATAACGGCCAGTAGTGATGAGCGTGAAACCATAGTGCATGTGGTTGAGCAGGTTGCCAGCGAGGTCTTTATTCCGCTGACCGTGGGTGGTGGCATCCGTAAGGTCGACGATATTCGGCGCATGTTGAATGCCGGAGCCGATAAGGTTGGGATCAATACCGCCGCCGTTAATACCCCTGAGTTTGTCGGCGAGGCCGCCGCCCGCTTTGGTTCACAATGCATTGTTGTCGCTATTGATGCACGGCGGGTCAGTGCCGAGGGCGAGACACCGCGCTGGGAAATATTTACCCACGGCGGACGTAATCCTACCGGTATCGATGCGGTAATGTGGTCAGCCAAAATGGCCGAACTGGGCGCCGGTGAAATTCTTCTCACCAGTATGGATCGGGATGGCACAAAAAATGGCTTCGATCTGGAGTTGACCCGAGCCGTGTCCGATGCGGTCAGTATTCCCCTGATCGCCTCCGGCGGCGTGGGAAACCTCGATCATCTGGTGGATGGGGTTAAACAGGGCAGAGCCGACGCGGTGCTGGCCGCCAGCATTTTTCATTTTGGTGAGTACACCGTACAGCAGGCTAAACAACGCATGCAGGATGCAGGCATCGAAGTGCGACTCTAAATCATGTCTAAAACAACTTCCGCCGAATGGCTAGAAAACCTCAAATGGGATGCGCAGGGCCTGATCCCCGCCATTGCGCAGGACCGTGATTCCGGCAAAATTCTGATGGTCGCCTGGATGAATCGGGAATCCCTGCGTCTGACCGAAGAACTGGGTCATGCGGTTTACTGGTCACGCTCGAGGCAGAAATTGTGGCACAAGGGAGAGGAATCAGGGCATGTGCAAAATGTCGCCGAGATTCGCACCGATTGTGATAACGATGTTATTCTCCTCAAGATCGAGCAGGTTGGCGGAATCGCCTGCCATACAGGGCGTGAGAGCTGTTTTTACCAGAAGCTCAATGCCGGTGAATGGGAGTCTATCGAGCCCGTTCTGGTCGACCCCAATCAGATCTATAAATAGCGGAATAACAGGCGAATACGATGCAGGATGTCCTGACTCAACTGGCGGTAATTCTGGAACAGCGCAAAAACGCCGATCCCGACAGTTCCTATGTGTCGAAACTGCATCACAAGGGGCTTGATACGATCCTGAAAAAGATCGGTGAAGAAGCTACCGAAACCGTGATCGCCGCCAAGGGCGGTGATGTGAATGAACTGATTTATGAAACCGCAGACCTGTGGTTTCATAGCCTTGTACTGTTATCGCATATGGGCACGGGCCCGGATGCAGTATTAGAAGAACTGGCACGACGCTTTGGTACTTCCGGCATTGAAGAGAAGGCCAGCCGCAACAAACAGGACTGACTGGAGAAAGACCATGAGTTTTGGAATTACAGAATTACTGATCATCCTCGCGATTATCGTACTGTTGTTTGGTACAAAAAAATTACGCAATGTGGGTAGCGATCTGGGCGGCGCCATTAGCAGCTTTAGAAAGTCCATGAACGAACCGCCCGCAGATGAAAAGATCGAACAGGATGACAATGACGCCACAGTAGAATCTGGCCGCATCATTGATGTCGAAAAAGCAGAGTCAGAAAAGAAAAAGGCCTGAGCCTGAATGTTTGACATTGGTTTTCTGGAGTTATGCATCATCGGCATCGTCGCGCTATTGGTGATTGGTCCGGAACGCCTGCCCGCCGCTGCACGTACGGCGGGCCGTTGGGTAGGCAAGGCGCGACGCATGGTCTCGTCGATACAGTCTGAGATAGAAAGCGAATTAAAGCTGAATGAGTTACAGGAATTTAAGAAGTCTCAGGGACTGGAAGAAATCGACAAGTTGATCGACGATACGAAAAAGAATCTCGATGTGGGTGATTTAAATTCCGCGACCGGTGTACATAGCGCCGAGACCATGGCCATCAAGTCACCGAGCGAAACAGAAAAAAATAATGGCTGAGACGGAACACGAAGAGACAACAAGCGATCAGCCACAATCAATAATTTCCCACCTGATCGAACTGCGTACACGCCTGATGCATGCCCTGGCCTGTGTACTGATCATATTTCTGTGTCTGTTCTATTTTGCCAATGATATCTATGAATTAGTCGCCGATCCGCTGATGCGGCACCTGCCGACAGGTGCCGGTATGATCGCGACGGAAGTGGCCTCACCGTTTCTGGCGCCGTTCAAACTGACTCTGGTACTGTCAGTGATCATATCCATTCCCTATCTCTTCTATCAGCTCTGGGCCTTTGTGGCTCCGGGTCTGTATCGTCATGAGAAGCGACTGATGTTTCCACTGCTCGCCTCCAGTACCCTGCTGTTCTACCTCGGTATGATCTTCGCCTACTTCGTGGTGTTCCCACTGATCTTTGGTTTTTTCACCTCGGTGGCACCCGAAGGCGTGACGGTCATGACCGACATCAGCAGTTATCTGAATTTCGTGTTGAAGATTTTCTTTGCCTTTGGCCTGGCTTTCGAAGTGCCTGTCGCCACCGTGTTGCTGGTCAAGACCGGGATGACGACGGCAAAATCGCTGGGAGAAAAACGTCCCTACATTATCGTAGGTGCGTTTGTACTGGGCATGCTATTGACACCACCCGATGTCGTGTCGCAGATCCTGCTGGCCGTACCCGTCTGGTTACTTTATGAAATAGGTCTGTTTTTCTGCCGCAACATAAAAACTGAAGCAGATGAAAACGAGGAAGAGTCTACGCCTTCAGCCAACACCCCCTGAATGGAATGCATCAGGTCAGTGTTTCTACACCTGAGTCACGACCAATCAGTAATACATCCGCCGGTCGGCGCGCAAACAGGCCATTCGCTACCACGCCCGTGATCTGATTAATTGCCGTTTCGACCTCCACGGCGTCAAGAATTTCCAGGTTATGTACATCCAGAATCAGATTGCCATTGTCGGTGGTAAAACCGATGCGTAATTCTGGCTGCCCCCCCATCTTTACCAGCTCACGTGCCACGTAGGAACGCGCCATGGGGAGCACCTCAATGGGTAATGGAAAACTACCGAGCGTACTCACCAGTTTGGTGTCATCAATCACGCAGATAAATTTTTCACTGGCCGCGGCGACGATCTTTTCCCGCGTCAGTGCACCACCGCCGCCCTTGATAAGATGTAGGAATTTATTGCTCTCATCGGCACCGTCAACATACACGGAAAGCTGCCCCGCGCTGTTCAGATCCATGATCTGAATACCGTGTTTTTTGAGTCGCTCTGCGGTTGCTTCAGAACTGGCCACCGCCCCATTGATACAGTCTTTGATAGTAGCCAGTGCGTCAATGAAATAGTTGGCCGTTGAACCGGTGCCAACGCCAATAATTGAGTCGTCTTCAACGTATTTAAGTGCCGCTTCGGCCACCTGTTTTTTCTTTGCATCCTGATTCATGGTGCTGAGGTTTACTCCGGGGTTGCTTGCCTGTCAGTCAGGGCCTGTTAAATGGTATCTTATACCGATGGAAGAATATACGAAGGCAATACTTAAAGCGCGCGTCTATGATGTCGCGCGTGAGACGACACTGGATCAGATGCCAGAGCTGTCGCGTCGAGTGGATAATAGGGTGTGGCTGAAACGCGAAGATCAGCAACCGGTTTTTTCCTACAAGATTCGCGGTGCCTACAACCTCATGTCATCCCTGACGCAGGAGCAGAGGGCGCGGGGTGTGATCACCGCGTCTGCGGGTAATCACGCGCAGGGGGTTGCACTGTCGGCTCAACGTCTCGGCATTTCAGCCTTGATTGTTATGCCGAAGACCACGCCGGAGATCAAGGTGAATGCGGTGCGCCGTCTGGGTGCCGAGATCCTGCTGCACGGCAATACCTATGATGATGCCAGTGATCAGGCGAAAAAGCTGGTGGCCGAAAAAGGTCTTACTTATATCCCTCCTTATGATCACCCGCTGGTGATTGCCGGTCAGGGTACGGTAGCAATGGAGATCATGCGCCAGCACCCGGATCCGATCGATGCGATCTTTGTGCCGGTCGGCGGTGGTGGGTTGATTGCCGGTATCGCAGCCTATGTGAAGTACCTGTCACCCGAGGTTCGTATCATCGGTGTGGAAGCGGATGATGCGCCGAGTATGACCCGCTCCCTGGAGAAGGGTGAAATCGTAGAACTGGACAGTGTTGGCATTTTTGCCGACGGTGCCGCGGTACGTGTAGTCGGTACCGAAACATTTCGTATAGCCAGGCAGCTGGTGGATGAAATGTTGCTGGTCAGCACCGAAGAGATCTGTGCGGCGGTGCGCGATACCTTTGAAGATACCCGATCGATTCCTGAGCCCGCAGGAGCCCTGGCACTGGCTGGGCTGAAACAGTATGTGAATAGACACGGACTCAAGGGGCAGTCACTGATCGCCATCTATAGTGGGTCAAATGTGAATTTTGATCGCCTGCGAAATATCGCCGAACTGGCGGATCTGGGCGAACAACGTGAGGCCCTGCTGGGGGTCACTATCCCTGAACGGCCGGGAAGTTTCCGCGAGTTTTGTCATACCCTCGGACCGCGTGCCATTACCGAATTCAATTATCGTTATGCAGATGACACCACCGCGCATGTGTTTGCCGGTGTACGCCTGAAAAATGGCGCGGCAGAAACCACGGAGATACTGGCTAACCTGAGAGACAGGGGTTATCTGGTCGAAGACCTGACGCATAATGTGCTTGCTAAACAACATGCACGTTACATGGTCGGGGGGCACAGCGGTGGCGTAGAGAATGAGCGCATCTATCATTTTGAATTTCCGGAACGGCCGGGCGCGTTGCTGCATTTTTTGAATCAGGTTGGTGAGCGCTGGAATATCAGTTTGTTTCATTATCGAAATCATGGTGCGGCCTACGGTCGTGTCTTGATGGGCATTCAGGTACCCGATGCAGAGCGTGATGATTTCCAGATATTTCTTGATAACCTGGGGCTGGTCTATTCGGAAGAAGCGGATAACCCGGTCTATAGCATGTTTCTGAGCTAGTCAGGCACCGCATGAGTAGTCAACTAAAACACCTGCAGAAGCGAGAGGCGCTAATCGATACCGCGATGGAAATGAATGCCTGTGGCCTTAATCAGGGGCGTGTGGGTAATCTCAGTGTCCGGGTCGAGGACGGTTTTTTAATCACACCGACAGGTATCGCCTACAACGATTTACAACTTGATGACATCGTACACATGGGGGCAGATGGCAGTTGGGAGGAAGGTCAACGAAGGCCTTCAAGCGAGTGGCATTTCCATTGCGATATCATGCGCGAGTATGTCTCTGCCCGGGCGATTATCCATGTGCACTCCACTTATGCGACTGCACTGGCCGCGACGCATCGCGGCATACCTGCGTTTCATTACATGATTGCGATTGCAGGTGGCGAAGACATTCGCTGCTGTCCCTACGAGACCTTTGGTACGGAAGCCCTGTCTGAAAGGGTAGTAGAAGCACTGCGTGATCGAAAGGCCTGTCTAATGGCGAATCATGGCATGGTTGCCTACGCAAACGATCTACCCGCAGCGCTGGCACTGGCGCAGGAAGTTGAGCACCTGGCAAAGCAATATTGCATCAGTTTACAAATGGGTGGGCCTGTCCTGTTAAATCCGGAGCAGATGAATGAAGCGCTGGAAAAATTTAAGACCTACGGAAAACAGGACGTCTAGGTTTTTCGTTCTACGCGGCGATCAATCAAGTATATCGATCAGTTCGGTGAGCGAACTCAGGGTACGATCGGGTTGCTGCTCCCATGGATCAAATACCATTGTCGGGCTGCGTTTTATCCATGCAGCATGCATACCGAAATTGATTGCACCGATCACATCAAAGGGGTTACTCGATACCAGCCAGCTGTCTTCGGCACGTGCATTCGTTCGGGTCAGAAAATGCTGGTAGACCAACGGGTCTGGTTTGAAACTTCTTATCTCATCGACACTGATGATGTCTTCAAAAAAATCCAGAATGCCTGCATGGTAGAGCAGGTTTTCTATATCCTCAGGCATGCCGTTGGAAAAGGCAAACATACGAGCGGAATGCTTCTTTAGTTCAGCGAGCCCAAAATCAGCATCTTCAAAGGAAGGCAGTACGCGATAACTTTGCATTAATGAAAGACGAATCTCCTCAGGCAGATCTTCCTTCAGTTCGGCGCAGACATAATCCAGAGAGTTGCGAATGCACTGCGGAAATCCGCCATAGTTTTTCATCAGACCACGACGAAAAGAATACTCCAGTTGTTTGTCTCGCCAGCGTTGTGTGAACAGGGGGGCCTTGTCGCCAACATGGGTTTTAAGTGCAGCAGTTACGCCAGCGGTATTGATCAGGGTTCCATAGACATCGAAGGCAAAGGTTTTCATGATGATATCATCGCCGGTAGCGTTAACTTGCGTGAATGGTTTAGCTTAGATTTTAGCAGACGTCGATGAAAACGACAGGCATGAGTTGCTGGCGGGCGATAGAGTGCGACAGTTCTTAATCAGGTGTTCAGTAGTGTGTGTCGCTTACAAAGGGTAATAAAAGTCAGGCGGCGTCTTCACCATCCAGCATGTCACTATGATCGTGTGCATAATCCGTTTCACTCGCAACCCCGACTTCAGCCAGTTCATTGGCCGTTGCGGCCAGTCTTTTTTCGCAACCAAGAAAGGCATGGACGACTTCCGGGTCAAACAGGGTTCCGGCGGCATCGAGAATAATTGAGCGTGCCTTGCTATGCGGCAGGGCCTTTCTATCAGCGCTTTTATTTCTCAGTGCGTCATAGACATCGGCGACTGCAAAAATTCTGGCGGGTAGCGGTATTTCTGCTTCACGTAAACCCCTGGGATAACCGGAACCATTCCAGCGTTCATGATGACAGTAGGCAATCTTGACCGCCATTTTCAGGAATCCATCGGTATTGCCCTGATCGATAAGCGCCTTCAGAGTGTCGCCGCCGATCCGGGTATGTGCGCGCATAATCTCTTTTTCTTCTTCGCCAAGCGAGGTTTCCTTGAACAGGATGTCTTCGCTAATGCCCGCCTTACCAATATCATGCAGAGGGGCGGCATGAATAATGTCTTCAATAAACTCTTCATTAATACTCGAAGAGTATTCGGATTTTTTCTGCAATTGTTTGCAGAGATGTCGGCAGTAAACCTGCAGGCGTTGCAGGTGAGCGCCCGCATCCGGATTTCTGTATTCAGACAGGCGCGCAAGCGCCATGATGACAGAGTCGCGGCTATTAATGCTGTTGACGATCTGCCTTTTATTTTCGATGGCAATCGCCGTGGCCTCTGCAATCGCACGCAGATTAGCCAGTGCTTCCTCATCATACTCATCAATATCGACAGGCTCGGTGACATTCAGAACGCCAACCGGACGGCCCGCACGCATCAGGGAGGTGGATATCAGTGGAATACTGGCAAAGCACTCACTGTCATAGCGACCTTCATGGCCTTCGTAGTCATCTTCGCCCTGAATAATGATGCTGTTACAGTCCGAGAACACCTTACCGGCAATGCCGTGGCCAATAGGGATACGTACATCATTGCGTACATACTCAGGGATGCCGGTGGCCGAGACCAGTTCCAGCAGGCGATTGTGTTTGTCGGGCAGTAACAGCGAAACGCGTTTGCTGCGCAGAATTTCGGCGGTCAGTTTGACCGCAAGTTCACAGATTTCGTGGATATCTTCCTTGTCATTAATGATCGAGACATAGTCATAGAGTTTCTGCAGGTTCACGGTACGCAGTTTGACCTGTCTTGAGATTTCATTCTCAATGATGCCGCGACTCTGTTGCATGTGGGATTGCTCAATGCAGGCCTGCAAGGCGAGTTTTAATTCGTTCAGATTATAGGGAGCGAACTGGAAGCGAAAGATAAGTCCGCCCTGAAGATAACTGATGGCATGGTCGATGCGTTCAGATTCCAGCATTAAGGTGACAACAGGGGCCGTCGGCAGAGAACGTAAAGCCTGAAGAAAATCGGTTGATTGTTCTTTAATCAGGGCCTGCTCGACCAGCACCACTGATGGCTGCTGGCGACAGACATCAATCAGTGCCGCACAATCCTTCACGGCCTGTATCTGATAACCGGTTTCTAATCCGGCCTGTATCTGGCTGATTAATTTTTTGTCCTGAAGCAGGGCAACAATGACACATTTCTGTTCACTACTTTTCATGCTATCTCCATCGGCTGCAAAAGCTTATCGGCAGTCCGCGGCGATCGTTGAATCTGTTCTGCGCGATCTGTGCGAAACAAATTCCTGACCCAGATCGGTCGGTCCCCGACAGTAAAGCGTTTGCGCGCAATTTGACGGGTTTCCTGGCGTCTTTTCTATTGCCGTAAGTTGAGTAACGGGTCACAGAAGCCGTCAGGCTGATTCGGGATGTCTGGTTGTGACCCGGGTTATTTTGTGTCGTGGGAGGGGTAGAAAATACGAGGCAGGAATGACCCGTTGTTATGCACGGTAAACGGACACAGTCCGCCAGTCTGACTGGCTGAGATCTACCTGTCGGCGTTTGAACTTGAGCACTGCGATCTGGTGAATCCATTTTCCTGCGATACCCCGAAGTGTTTCAGGGTATCGGCAGGAGCCAGAAGGACTTAAATCAGGGGAGCTTAATCGGGGAGCTGGTAGGCGCGTATGGTGTTATCCAGCATCATCGGGATCAGAACCAGTCGCTTATCGCTGAGATAGTAGATATCCGCATTGCCCTGCTTGAGCGTTAACAGGCTTTCGGAGCTGCCGTCCGGGTTAACCCTTAGCAGCCCGCCTTTCATCCAGTCGGTAACGAGGAATCGTCCCTTGCCGTCGGATTCCAGACCGTCGATATTGGCCAGCGGCTGACCCGAGCCCAGGCTTTTGATCGCCTTGCTCTTTAGATCCACTGTCTTTAGATGTCCGTCAACACTGGTTCCAAAGCCTTCGGTGAGCACACCCCAGCCACCGACAATCAGTTTATCCTGACCCATGATCAGGCCGTTTGGTGCCTGTAGTTCAGGTGTGTGTAACCAGCGATCCAGTCGGTCATTGTGCAGACGGTAGATGGACTCAGTCATCATATCGGAGACGTAGACATCGCCGTTCTTGTCGGCGACCACGTCATTCAGAAACTTTGCCTCAAGTGCCGGATAGCGGGCAATGATGCGCTGTTGTTCGATATCGATGGCAACCAGTGCATCGATATCCGCGACATACAACACGTCATCATGTATTTCCATGCCTTTCGGGGCATTTAGACCCTTAATCCACTCAAGTTCGATGATTTTGCCGTCCATAGCCATGACTGAGATAAATCCCAGACCGTTTACCTGGTTCGGTTCACCGTTGATATTCGAGATGTACAGGCGTTGGCGTTTTGTATCCATGATCACATTTTCGGGTTTGGCCAGAACCGCATCGCTCTCCCATACCAGAGTGATGCCGGGATAATCCGCATGCGCATTGCCGGAGGCCCATGCATAGCCACTGATGGCCAGTAATGCGATTAACAGGTGCTTCATATTATCTATCTCCAAGTCTAAAGAGTTCTTTCAGTTTTGCGCCGGGGTCTTCGGCAGCCATGAAGGCCTCGCCTACCAGAAAGGCATTCACATCATTCCCACGCATCAGTTCTATATCTTCCGGACTATGTATACCACTTTCTGTGACCACCGTACGGTCGTAGAAGACATCGGTACGCAGTCCGATGGTGGTCTGAAGATCGGTCTTGAAGGTGCGTAAATCGCGATTATTGATGCCAATTAAAGGCGTTCGTAACATTAAGCCCCTTTCCAGTTCTTCGCGGTCATGCACTTCGACCAGCACATCCATCGCCAGACTGTTGGCAATATCGGCCATCTCACGCAGTTGCTCATCGTCCAGACAGGCGACGATCAAGAGGATGCAATCGGCACCGAGTGCGCGCGCCTCATAGACCTGATAGGGATCGACGATGAAATCCTTGCGCAGCACGGGTAACTGGCAGGCCGCACGGGCGGTTTGCAGAAAGGCATCACAGCCCTGAAAGTATTTCTCATCGGTCAACACCGACAGGCAGGTAGCCCCTGCCGCTTCGTAGGAGCGAGCGATAGCCTCCGGATCGAAATCCTCACGAATAATGCCACGACTGGGAGAGGCCTTTTTGATCTCGGCAATCACTGCCGGACGATTATCCTCAATATGTCGTTTGATTGCGGCGACAAAGCCTCGGCAGGGTGCGGCCTCGGCGGCCTTTGCCTGTATCTCCTGCAATGAACATTGCGCCAGTCTGGCTGCCACTTCGGTGTGCTTGTAGGCGGTGATTTCTCTCAGAATATCGGGTGGATTGCTCATGGTGCGGATCCTTGTTGAGTCACTGTGTGATGTCTTATAACTGATTGGAGCAGTCGATCAGGGCCTGAAGTTTATCGCGAGCGGCACCCGATGCGATGACTTCTGCGGCACGCGCTACTCCTTCTTGTAGACTGTCTACCAGGCCTGCGACATAGATCGCGGCGCCCGCATTCAACTGCACGATATCGCGTGCCGGGCCGGGGTTGTTATCCAGCACCCTGCGTATCATCTGCAGGCTTTCCTCGGCACTGGTAACCGCGAGTGCCGCGCTGTCAGCACACGCGAGCCCGAAGTCTTCAGGTCGGATGCGATAACATTCGACACGGCCGTTGTTCAATTCTGCGACCTGGGTTGGGCTGCTAATGCTGATCTCATCCATGCCGTCGTCTGCATGTACGATCATCACATGCTGGCTACCGAGTTGTCCGAGTACCCGGGCGAGTGGTTCCAGCCAGCGGGCATCGAATACGCCCATCACCTGATTGGGT
>JBFIID010000051.1:0-11188 GCA_041601415.1 Gammaproteobacteria bacterium | reverse complement strand
TTTGAATTTTTCGTTATGCTGAAGATTAATCAGGGTGGTACTGAGTTCTTCTGATTCTTCAATAACGGCATGATGAGGAACACCGATCATGGTTCTCAGATCTTCATCATCATCGTCGTCATCGTAATCACCATTGGTGATGTCGAAATCAATTTCATCACTGGAGGCATCCTGCTTCTTTTCCGCCACCCCGACACTTATCTGGTAACTCGCTATTTCAATCACATCACTGGAACGCAGTGGACCATAGTTATCAATTTCTTCACCATTCACCAGGGTTCTACCACGTCCCGTCTTATCCTCTATGAACAGACCGGCGGCGCTACGTGTGATCTCGGCATGGTGAGGAGAGACCTTCCAACCTCGTAGCTGAACCAGATTATCCCGTGCTTTACCGATTCCACAGAAGGACACCGGACACTGAATGGTTTTAATTTTTTCGCCCTTACTGTCTTTTAATATGACATCAAACATGTGTTGCCCTTGAGTTAGTCATGGTTGTTATTGTTATTTACCGGGTTTGCTTCTGGCTAATCCAGAATTCTCAGGGATTCTTCCGTCTCGGTGGCATCATAGAATTCCGTCACCCTGTCACGTTGTTGTTGCAGATAGGCGCGGTTCTTCTCCGAATTGGCGTTATGTACGGTTGGAGTAACAAAAATCACCAGTTCCCGGCGTTGATCATCTTTTGCATTGTTCCTGAAAAAGGCACCGATGATTGGAATATCTCCCAACCACGCAACCTTGCTAACAGACTCCTGCAGGTTGTTGTCGATCAGTCCTGACAATACCAGTGTCTCTCCCTCACGCATGGCGATATCGGCGCTGGTTTTGCGACTGGAAAAAATCGGGTTACCTCCCGCACCCGCGCCAGTAATCGCGGTCACTTCAGTATCGATATTGGCCTGGATGTTGTCTTTTTTGTCGACTATCGGTTTGATCGTCAGACCAATACCAAATTCCTTATATTCCACGGTAGAGCCATTCACACTGGAGGAGACCAGAGGCACTTCACCACCAGCCAGGAAGTGTGCTTCACCACCACTGCGTGCCGCCAGACGGGGTTGCGACAGGATCAAACCATAGCCATTATCCACGGCAAAATTGATACGTGAAGTAATCTCGGCCGCAATGCCGAAATAGCCATGCACTGCACCGGCATCATTCAGCAGCAGGGAGGGCTCGAGAGTGTTGGGAAATCCTGATGCGCCACGGAACAAATCGTTATCAACTGCATCATGCGCAAACGCGGCGGTTGGCCCACCTGCAACACGATCCCAGTCTATACCCAGTCGCTCCACGTAGTCCTTGCTGAACTGGGTGATGTTCACATCCATCAGCACCATCTTGTTGTGCGGCAGATTAAGTTCACTTTTACGGGTCAGATCCATCACCGACGGGTAGGAGGTTTTGACGGTCTTCAGCATATCTTCACTATCGGTATCCACCTCGCCGGACAAAACGATATGACCACTGACAACCCTTACGTTAAGGCCTTCAACATCGTTTAGTAACTCACGCACCTGCTCGACCTGGCCCTGAATGTCCTTTGTCATATTCAGGATACCCTTGTCCTTGAAGCTATCACTGACCGCCTGGATGTCCTGCGCGTAATAACCGTCAACGGTCCCTTCTAGCAAGATGAACCCGCTCTTCACACTGATCTCCAGGTTCGGAACATGAGCCAGCAGATCGCGCACCTCGGCGGCCGTCTGCTTGATACCCTGAGTCCGTTTGAGCTTTGCCATATCCGCCTCGAGGATACGGATGTGTATATCCTCTTCACGTCCACTGCTGTACCAGATATGCATGATGGTCTTGCCTGGCGCCTCTGCGATCAGCAGTAGCTGGCCATTTTCCAATAACGAGGTTCCAAGCATGTCGGCCTTACCAACAGCAACCCGTTCAATGGCAGGCAGTTTGAGTATCTTCATCTCACCGATGTCGAGTTCGATGACCCTGGCAGCGTATGTGTTAGCGCTGAGTATTCCTAACATACAGGCGATAAATATATTTCTTAACATAGCCAAAGTTGTCCCGGGGATGCTTCCCTTATTATTGAGTTGTGTATTCATGTTCATTGCATTCTTCTATGGAATTATGGGCAGTTTGCCGATGCGGGCAACACCATTTTCACTGCTGCCACCGACCACCAGTTCAACCCCGGGCCCCGCATAACTGCGACGGGGTTTAGCGACCTCGGACTGACCGGCCGTAGCGTTTGAAGAATCTCTATTCGAACTCGATTGATTACCTGCACTGCCGGATACAGGGGCTGACCCGGTGCGGGCATTGGCCGATGAGCTACTGGTTTTAAACTTGCTGGACAGGTTGGGATAGCCATAGTTTGAGGAATCACGTTGTTGTGGTTTGAAGGTATCGCCACTACGCGTCACCAGCTTGCCCCTGCTGTCCACCTTAAGATCACTGGCGGAATATATCTTGCCATCCGAACCCACGACCCTATCCCCACTTTCCCCTGCGACCGTATTCCCCTCAGAGACAATATTGCCACTGCGGTCGATGACCTGTCCGTAGGGCAGGATATAAACACCGCCATCTGCATGCACACCTGCCCCTGCAAGACACAGGGCCAGGGCACAGACAGTCAGACTGTATTTATTCATTGATGGGTAACTTCCCAATCTTCGACACGCCATCTTCACTGGCGCCACCAATGATCATATCGACAGCGGTCGCTCCAGCAGATCGGGTCGGCACACCACGTGCTGCGGCTCGCGCCTCGGCGGTAGTGAAACTGCCCGCGTTGGCAAGCTCGGGACGTCCCAGTTTGGATGCCAGCTGCTTGCCAGATACGACCTTGCCATTTTTATCAACAATCTCGCCGTTTTCATTGACTCGCAAGCCGGCCTTTTCCAGTTCCTGTCGCGTAATGATGGAACCGTCGGCGCCCATAATGATGTCATCGGGGTCAACCACATTGCCATTTTTATCGACGATCTCACCGTTCTCGTTAATGCTGAGTCCAGCGGCATCCAGTTGGGCCTTGGTCATCACGCTACCGTCCGCGGCAATCACGATGTCTTTCACGTCGACCACATTGCCATCCTTATCGACGATCTCACCGTTCTCGTTAATACTGAGCCCGGCGGCGTCCAGCTGCGCCTTGGTCATCACACTACCGTCCGCGCTGATCAAGATCTCATTCGGGTCAACAATCTTACCGTTGGCATCGACGATCTCACCATTTTCGTTAACCGAATAACCGGCAGCGGCGAGTTGATCGCGTGTAATAACCGTCCCATCGGAACTGACCACAATATTACTCGGGTCAACGATGTTGCCATTGGCATCAACGATTTCTCCGTTTTCGTTCACCTTGAATCCAGCGGCGGCCAACTGTTCTTTGGTCATTACTTCACCGTTCGCTCCCACAACCAGTGAACCTGGATCGATCACATTGCCATCCTTATCGACGATCTCACCGTTCTCGTTGAGTGTGTATCCCGCTGCTGCCAACTGTTCCTTGCTCATAATGGTATCGCCATTGGCGTTAACCAGATTACCGTTCTCATCGACACCTGCAGGTATGGATGCCGCTGCTTTACGCTTCGCTTCTTCACGAGCCATCTTGCGAGCATTATCAAACAGGTCTCTTGCTGAAAGGCTGGTGAAATCGGCGGAGCTATCGTCACCCCGGTTTCTCAACAGGGCCAATAGCTCCCCATTGTCCTGTGCCGTGGTCAACAGTGCGGCCTGTTGAACCGTCACATCCAGGGTCAGGTTGGTGTAGGTTGAATCACGCCGATGTTGAGGTTGACGCAACTCGTCAAGGGTTTCGTTGTAGGCATCCTTACCGGTTGCCAGGACACGCATGTTCTGTACCACCGGGATGATCACCTCGGGGGGTGTTGCAGCGGCCAGTGCCGTGGCAATCAGATCTGGAGCCAGATTCAGCAGGTTGGCAGGAATAAGTTCTGCCAGGCCAGCCGGCATACCCGCTCCAGTACCCGCAGCGATCGCGGTCGGGTTAAAGCCTGATGCGGAATACGGGATGTTGACCAGTATATCGATACGATTACCGGGGCGAATCTGACCAGCAATAGAATTAATTTCATCCACCGTGACGGTCATCGCACGATGCCCCTTGGGAATGATGTCGGAGAAATCCACAGGGAAGCTTTCATCCATAAAACTGCGCAGCAGGGACTGTCCATAGCCCAGGTTTTCAGTCAGGGACCGCCCCTGATAGCTATCGAACTCATCGGGGTCAACCGCATCGCTGTGCACAAAATTTTCCGGGAATTCAGCAATCGCAAAATTATCTGCGCTAATCACCGTACCTTTGGGCAGATCACTGGTAGCAACCACCACCGCGACATTCGAATATTCAGGCCCTTTGAGGCTGGCGAGTAGTGCCGCCCTTTCGCTCTTCAGGTAGAACATTGAAAGCAAAGCCGCTGCAATACCAAATGCAATGGCACCCATTAACAGTGGTAATGTGGATTTTTCTTTTTTACGAGCCATTTTAGTGTATGTCCATGCAGGTTAGGTGTTCACACAATTAAAGGGGGAAAAATGCTGTCGCACCATCCAGAATATCTCCCGGACTGCGAGGTAAACCAGCCGGCATTTTTTCCAGTGTTGGGAAGGTAGTGAACTGTGAGATTTGGTCAACCACGGTCGTGGGATCACGTTTCTCCAGAACTTCAGGGTCCAGTAGGTAATCGCCAAGACTGTCGTGATCGGGATACTCGGAGAGAGAAACCGCGTAGGAATAGCCCTTGTAGTTATCCTGCATGACGTTATACAGATCGGTGAGAACATTCGCTCCGGGACCGGTCGTAAAAACCAGTACACCGAACACCAGCACCACCGTGTATTCCACCATCGACTGACCCGTCTGGCGTGAACGTAAGACCTGTTGATGAAGTATCTTCTTCATGCTGCCCCACTCATTTTTATTTTTTATTTGTTCATCCCTGAACTCGCAGACAATTACAGAACAACAGACCGCGGTCTTTATTCTTCATAATATGTCGTGTTGTACTTCATTGACCACAATACGCGATTCCTTGTGGTTCCCCATGATCATGATATTGACACGTTCTCTACCACGTTTAAAGCTGAACGCATGCATCTTGCCATCTTCTACGGTTCGATCCATGTTGGTTGACCAGCCTGCGGTCTGATAATGACTGCGGTAAAAGTTAATATTGCTGGTCACCGAATGCGGGCTCATGACGACCACCGACCGCCCGTTTTGGCCAATGTCACGAGATTTGATCTCGTTCATTACCCTGCTGTCATGCATTGTAGGAATTTTTTTACCAATCGGCTCAGGTTTTTCGCCTTTCCTGGGCAGCTTACTGACTGCCAGATAACCCCAACTACCAGCGGCTTTTTGTTCCTGTAGTTGCACCGTCATCAGATACCCTTTTTCGATACGGGTTATCAAAAGCCAGGGCTCCATCGTATTAGTGATGGTGTAGCCCGGTAGATGCTTCTCCTCCCCCTCGTCCCACAACTCCTTATAGAAATTCACGATCTCACCGGTTTCTTCACGGCTCTTAAAGACGCGCACCTGAGTAGCAATCCCATTGATCTGCATGTTATTACTAACCACTTCCACCGAGGCCCTGGGCGGCGCCGGAAAATCCGGCTGCTTCATCGACAGCGCCATACTGTTTGCCGTCAAACAGCAGCCCAGCAACAACAATAAGAGTTTCAGTTGCGTATGCATCAGGGGATACAGTCCTTTTGTCCGGGTGCCACATTGGGTACAAATTCACAGATGCCCGCGTCGTTACAGGTGTGGCTGCCACCACCGGAGAGACGATCCGGGTGCACTGCATCACCATCAATATGGCCCAGCCACAGACTCCCGTGCCCATCGACATATTCCGGCCCGTTGAAGTCAGCGCCCGACACACTTTCAACAAAATCAATAATCGCCTGAACTTCTGCAATGGGCTGACAGGGAGCCAACTCAGGCGCCAGCAGTGATGCAATAGACCATATCGCCTGCATCGGCCCGATGGTCAACAACTCCTTTAGCAAGACGGTAGGCACCGTGCCACCGGTCTGACTATAGGTATGCTCGGTACCACCGGAATTCCAGCCATCCGTCAGTACCCCGGCAGACGATGAAAAGCTCAGCGACGGGATCGAGACCAGGTTGTTTGCTCCGTATAGATCGCGGGTATTCATAAATACCGGTGGTGCGGCGGCGGCCACTGAGACGGTGGAGGTGGAATACCCGTCGGTGTTCATCGCGGTGAAGCCCGGACAGTTATTGGTATTACAGATCAGGCCAACCAGTTTGCCGACCGCACTGAAGGCGAAATCCAGCACGTCGATCATGAGTTGTAATGCCTGACCCAGCACCGGCACGGTGGGTGTTCCCCCGTCGGTCTTTTGAACTGATGAGCCATTATTTCCCGCGTATATATTCCTGCCACGATGGTCCACCCATGTCGGGTTTCGATTCACTTCCAGCCAGCCACCACTGTCTGTATTAGTGATGGCTGGCGGGTTCTCCTGTCCGATGGCGGTAAAGAAACGATGACGTGATTCATTGCGGGTTGCGGCTTCTGTTTTCTGTGGCACGGCCACCTTGCGCCCGGATCTCAGTGTGGGGTCAAAATTTTCAAGAATTTCGTTATTGTCCGGAATCAGCCCCCCACGCTTGTCATTAGGGTCATACCACACGGTATATTCCCATGCCTCATAGCGTGCTGCCTGAATGGTGGTCTGCTTGATGTCAATGTATTTGCCCAGCATGGGGATGCCCAGGAACAACGGGAGCAGAATAAAAGCGGTGACGACAAGAAATTCTGTCATCGCCTGACCGCTGATTCTCCTGTGCTTGCTGGGCGCTACCTTCATATCGGCAGGTAAGACTTAAGCTTGTTGAAGAACAGGTTGAAGGTCGCCCCCAGGTTTATCCAGTCCTGTTTCTGCTGCACCAGCAAAGAGATGATCCGGTCGGCATAGGTTGTTTCTATCAGCCGTGCATGCCAATAAGGGTTGAACGCATTACCGACCTCTTCCTGACCATCAGCACGCAGAAAATATTCAAGATCGGTGGGGCGTTTGAAATACACCTCTGATTTACTGATCACGGCCAGTTCATCATCGGCCAGATCCTCTGTGATCTCGAAGCGACCAATCGGTTCCTTTTCAGTTCTTCCATTATTCGCCTTATCAAAATCCGGCTCGTCCAGCACCAGGCCGATAATCAAATTAGGTGCGCCGATATCCAGGAATGAGGAGTTACCCGTGGTATCTACATAATGGGGCAGGCCCTGATAGCTTTTGTTAACTGTGCTGACCGTGTTGTACGGAGGTCCCGCAGCAAATTGTACGCCCAGAGGAAGCGGGAAATTTGGGCCACCCGGTACGCCAGAACCGGGCGACACCCAGGCGGGCAGGTTTCTAGCGGACGTACCGTAGTGCTCACTTGATACCGTACCTGTTGGAAAAGAGTCCAGTGTCATCTTAAGGGGATTCACTGTCGAGTTGGGGGCCTTGCCGACCTGTGCAAAGCCGCTGCCGAAGGGTGCATTGGTGGGAAATGGCACATTAACCACGGTGAAGTCGTCACCGTCCACATCCACAACAATCTTGAGCTTGCCGTTGGCGACCAGGATGTCTGCACCAATATCGACAATGGTGGCACCCAATAGCTTCGCTAACAGACTAAAACCGCCGCCCACCTCAAAAAACAGACCCGTGGCATCTGCCGCCGACCAGTTGAAATTTTTACCCGAAACTTTACCGTTGCTGGGAACAATTATGCGTAATTCACTGCCGCCCTTGCGTTGTAGCGATAGATCAAAGTGAAAACGCAGTTCCCATTCCACGCTGGCAAGAAAAAAATCTACCTCATCGCCGATGGTAATATCGATGGGAAATCCGGGTGGCCGCAATTCCCAGCCGCGCTCATTGGTAAAGGGGTCTCGCCCTGCCTCGATGGTCGCGGCAAGTCGGCCATAACCGCCTTGCTTGAATTCATCTGCAGGGACTTTCTTGGTTGGACTAAAGCCCTCTGAAAAAGCGCCGGGCAGGCCCGGCAGTGCGCCGTAAGTGGCAATGTGCGCAATCAGGGAGACGAAACCAAAATCTGAAATTTTGGTCCCGGGGGGGGCATTCTGTTTGATGTTCTCGTCAAGCACACCGATGACAAACATAACGCTGACGATATGATAACCATATTCGGCCAGTCCATAAGCCTTGTTAATATTATGCAGCACGATGGTGCCGAAATTGGCGATCTTGTTCATGATCCTTACGCCGGCACCGACGATACGGTTAAACCCGGTTGCCGCACTGTTGATGGGGCCGGTAGAGGCGCCCAGCGTGGCGGGGCCGATGATCGCCAGGTCATAGGCGCGCAGATAGTCTGAGAAAGACTGGAAGTGGATCGCCCAGGAAGACATGCCCACCAGTTGCCCGACTGCGACCTCATTAGCAACGATCGCCCGATTCATATAGGCGGCAAAATTGAGGTCACGTGCCTCAATCAGAGACGCGCTGTAGGCCGTGGCGTCGGCAGCGTTCTGCAGCTGCATCTTGTCACTGGTCAGCTTGCCTGCCTTGTACAGCGTGAGCATGGAGATTATGAGGATGCTCGTGAAAATAAACACGAACACCGCCGCCTGTCCACGCTGCCGTTTACGGAGTCGTGTGAGCATAGGTCACGGCATAGGAGTCAGCCGACTGAAGGCTGGCTCCTATGCATGTCTAACTATTTAGCAGTCTGTTTTTGTGAATCAGAAAAGTTGCTAAGCGTCTTTTTCTTGGCTGCATCGGTAGACCCAGCCTTCTTGGCCTGGCTAACAGCATTTGATTGCAATGTAGAACCATCCTGACCACCCAGTTCCATCGTCATGGCGCCCATCTGGCCACGCACGGTATCACCGAAGAATGAGTAGACCGCAATAGCTGCAATCGCAATAAGGGCTACGATGATGATGTATTCCGTCATGCCCTGGCCTAGTTGTTTAAAGTACTTTTTCATAGTGTCTCCTGAAACTCTGGATGATAGTTGGCATCGACTGCTTTACAGCGATTCTTATAAGTATATTAGATGATTGCCAGAATCATACTGACTTGGTAGGAGATTATGCCAGCAACCCATTGAAAACAAGCAGCAGCTCTCCCGATGTAAAGAAGGATAGCTACTAATATAGTCTGTGACTATTGAAAATTAATACCAATAGCCCAAACTAACGCGTGTTAAACATCGGACAAAAAAAAGCGGGCATTGCCCGCTTTTTTATTTCGAGATGCACTCCCTGTCAGGCGAGTTTACATCTGCAACTGGCTCACAGAGTACTGAAGTATTCGGCCAGGTTTGCAATATCGTCGTCGGTCAACGGCTTGGCCATTGGTGCCATCGTCGGATCATTACGGGTTCCATCACGGAAGGCCTTCATCTGTTTAATCAGATAGCCCTTCTTCTGTCCGGCCAGGTTAGGCCAGATGTCGTTTGCACTGACACCAGCGGCGCCATGACAGGCGGCACACAGACCAGCCTTAGCCTTACCTGCCGCTGCATCGCCTGCAACTGCTGCGTGACTGCCCAGCAGCATGGCTGCGCCGATAAAAACGACCTTCGAAACTTTATTCATAGCAAACACTCCTCAATATAAATGAAATATCCCTGCTTCTTACAATCCATAACACACTGTAAGGCAGCGGCTAGCACCAATGGTTCCTGATGCGTTACAGGATATTGCGACTAACTCGTCAAACGTTGTTGCGCCTCGGCATACTTTTCAGCAGTGCGCCTCAGTATGTCTTCGGGCAATCCTGGGCCTGGGTCTGTTTTGTCCCAGTCCAGAGTCTCCAGATAGTCTCGGACGAACTGCTTGTCGAAACTGGGTGGACTGATCCCAACCTGATATGAATCGGCAGGCCAGAAACGCGAAGAATCTGGTGTCAGTGCTTCATCAATCAGCACCAGATTATTATCTGAATCCAGACCGAATTCAAACTTCGTGTCGGCAATTATAATCCCTTTCTTAAGTGCATATTCTGCGGCTTCCGTATAGATTTTCAGGCTGATATCGCGCACCTGGCAGGCCATATCCTCGCCCAGCAGGTCGACGGTTCTGGCAAAATCTATGTTTTCATCATGTTCACCAACCTCGGCCTTGGACGATGGCGTGTAAATAGCTTCGGGTAATTGCTGCCCCTGTTGTAAGCCCGCTGGCAGACTGATACCACATACCGCACCACTGTTCTGATAATCTTTCCAGCCCGAACCAATCAGGTAGCCTCGCACTATGGCCTCGACCGGTAATGGTTTGAGTCTCCGTACAATGATCGCACGCCCCTCGACCTGCTCACGCTCTGCGGCATCTGGTAGCACCTGTTCGAGGGTGAGATCGCTTAAATGGTTAGGGATCAGGTCAGCTGTACGCTCGAACCAGAAGTTTGATACTGCGGTCAGCACGGCTCCTTTACCCGGGATGGGATCTGGAAGAATCACGTCAAACGCGGATAGACGGTCGGTGGTGACTAACAACAAATGCCCATCATCGACGGCATAGATGTCTCTGACCTTACCGCGCTGGATAAGCGGTAAACTACTGATGTCCGAATTATATAAAGCCGCAGGGACTGCCATTTTAACGATTAATCCTGTCTGTTCTAAAAAAAACGTCGCATTCTCCCACAACAAAGTTTATTTCTCCATCTATCCAGTGCGGCCCATGGCTGGTATATTCCACCCGCATTTTTACCGGTCTACTGCCATGCAAAAACTAAAACTCCAGGGTTTCAATAACCTCACCAAAACCCTGAGCTTCAATATATATGATGTCGCTTACGCAGAGACTGCCCACCAGAGAAGTCAGTATCTGGACTACATCGATGAGTCATATAACGCAGAACGTCTAACCGCGATTCTTGAAAAGGTGGTCGAGATTATCGACGCCAAAGTGCTGAATATTGCACGCGCCGATTACGACCCGCTGGGTGCAAGTGTCACTATGTTGATCTGCGAGGGCAATGAAATCTACCCGGATCAGCCACTGCCAGACGTACTGGTAGCACATCTGGATAAGAGCCACCTGACGGTTCACACCTACCCCGAGAGCCACCCTGAATTTGGGGTGAGTACCTTCAGAGTCGATATTGATGTCTCGACCTGCGGCCAGATCTCACCCTTGAAGGCGCTTAACTTCCTGATCGAGAGTTTCGAGTCCGATATTGTCAT
>JBFIID010000050.1:0-11211 GCA_041601415.1 Gammaproteobacteria bacterium | reverse complement strand
GTGGATGTGATCCCCGGCAAGTCGGTGATTGGTCTGGAGATACCGAATGAACACCGTGAGCTGGTGACGATCAGTGAGATATTTAACAGCCGCGAATTCGATGAAAGCCAGTCACCATTGACCCTGGTGCTGGGTAAGGACATTGCAGGCAAACCGGTTGTGGCCGATCTGGCCAAGATGCCGCACCTGCTGGTCGCAGGTACCACCGGCTCGGGTAAATCTGTGGCCCTGAATGCGATGATCATCAGTCTGCTGTATAAATCCAGCCCCGCAGAAGTGCGCTTGATCATGATCGATCCGAAAATGCTGGAGTTGTCCGTCTATGAGGGTATTCCACCCTTGCTCGCGCCAGTAGTCACCGATATGAAAGAAGCGGCCAATGCGCTGCGCTGGTGTGTGGCAGAGATGGAACGTCGCTATAAACTGATGGCCGCTCTCGGGGTACGAAATATCAGCGGTTATAACCGCAAGGTAAAGGATGCCATTAAGGCAGGCACACCCATACCCGACCCCCTGTATGTCGCGGCGGGGGAAGCTAATCCGCCTGATCTTGAACCTCTGCCCTATATTGTCGTCATTATTGATGAGCTGGCCGACATGATGATGACCGTCGGCAAGAAGGTGGAAGAACTCATCGCCCGACTGGCTCAGAAGGCTCGTGCGGCCGGTGTGCATTTGATTCTGGCCACCCAGCGCCCGTCTGTGGATGTGATTACCGGTCTGATTAAGGCCAATATCCCGACCCGGATCGCGTTTCAGGTTTCGTCCCGGATCGATTCACGCACCATCCTGGATCAAATGGGCGCGGAAAACCTTCTCGGGCATGGTGATATGTTATTTCTGCCTCCCGGTACCGGTCTGCCTGTCAGGGTACATGGCGCGTTCGTCTCCGATCAGGAGGTGCACAAGGTAGCAAGTAATCTAAAAGAGAAAGGTCAACCGGCCTATGTGGATGCGGTACTGGAAGGACCACAGGAGGGAGAAAGTGACGCGATTCCAGGTTTTGAATCGGCTGCGACAGAAGATGCCGATCCTCTCTATGATCAGGCGGTTCGCATTGTCACGGAATCACGTCGTGCATCCATTTCCGGGGTGCAGAGGCGTCTGAAGATAGGCTATAACCGGGCCGCAAGAATGATTGAAGAAATGGAGCGCACCGGCGTTGTCGGTGAGTTGCAATCGAATGGTAGCCGCGAGGTTCTGGCGCCGCCACCTCCTAAAGACTGAACGCCGAAACATCAGGGCTTATATATGCTGACATCATGGTTTAAATCCGTGCTTACATTGTTCTTGCTGGGTATGACTCTGTCCACTCAGGCAGGACAGGGGAGGGAGCAACTTGAGACCTTCCTGCATTCTTTGAACAGTTTCGAAGCAGCCTTTGCACAACGACTGACCGACGAAGACGGCCGACTGATAGAGGATTCCGAAGGGCACTTTTATCTGCACAGGCCGGGTAAGTTTCGCTGGGAATATACCTTGCCCTATGCCCAATCCATCATTGCCGATGGTGAACGACTCTGGATATATGACATGGATCTGGAACAGGTCACCGTACACCCTCTGAAAACGGCATTGTCGAATACACCCGCACGCTTACTCAGTGGAGATCTAACCGTCGATGATGAATTCCTGGTGGAAGAACTGGGTGAGATCAATGGCGTCAACTGGGTTGCCCTGCAACCGAAACAGACCGACGGCCAGTTTGCCGCGATTCGGCTGGGTTTTGATCAGGACGGGCTAAAGGTGATGGCGGTGGCAGATAATTTTGGTCAGGTCACACGTATTACCTTCCTGGATGCGAAACGTAATCAGCAGGTTGACCTGGCGCAGTTCGATTTCGTACCACCGGCCGGTGTTGACGTGATCGATGCTGGCGAGAAACAGTAGACACGGCCTCTGTACTGGCGATGAGCAGTAATAGCACAGAAGCCTATGCGCCACTGGCCGATCGGATGCGACCTGCCAGCGTTGATGAGGTCGTAGGCCAGGAACATATCCTCGGCAAGAATCGCCCGCTGCGCACGGCAATAGAGTCCGGACGACTGCACTCTATGGTGTTCTGGGGGCCACCAGGCACCGGTAAGACCACTCTGGCGCGTCTATTGGCGAACCATTGTCAGGCACAGTTTCTGACCATCTCTGCGGTACTGGGCGGGGTGAAGGAAATCCGCGAGGCCATTAGTCAGGCAAAGTCCCGACGATTGACTGATCAACAGGAAACCGTGCTGTTTGTCGATGAAGTTCATCGCTTTAACAAATCACAACAGGACGCCTTTCTGCCGCATATCGAAGACGGCACCATTACCTTTATCGGTGCGACGACGGAAAACCCCTCCTTTGAATTGAATAATGCCCTGTTATCGAGAGTCCGCGTTTACGTGTTGAAATCATTTGAGAACGAGCAGATCAAACAGATTATTCAACGTGCTCTGGAAAATGAAAGCAAGGGACTCGGTAAACTCGGTCTGCAGATGAATGAGGAGCTCCAGGGCAAACTGGCGCAGACCGCCGATGGTGATGCTCGACGTGCGCTTAACCTACTCGAAATTGCCGCAGATCTGGCAGAAGACGGCGAGATCTCGGGCGAACTGCTGGCAGAGATTGTCTCTGCGGGTAGCCTGCGTCGCTTCGACAAGGGCGGCGAGGCGTTTTATGATCAGATTTCGGCCTTACACAAATCGGTGCGAGGTTCTGCGCCGGACGCGGCCCTTTACTGGTTCGCGCGTATGCTCGATGGCGGCTGTGACCCGCTCTATATTGCACGTCGTGTAGTGCGAATGGCTTCCGAGGACATCGGAAATGCAGATCCACGTGGTCTGCGACTGGCGCTTGATGCCTGGGAGGTTCAGGAACGACTGGGGAGTCCTGAAGGCGAACTGGCGGTTGCACAGGCGATACTCTATCTCGCCTCGGCAGCGAAGAGTAATGCGGTCTACAAGGCCTACAATGCCGCACGTGCCGATGCCGCTCAGTCCGGCTCGCTGGACGTGCCGATACATCTGCGCAATGCACCAACCCGCATGATGAAAGACATGGATTACGGACGCGACTATCGTTACGCACATGACGAACCGGATGCCTATGCAGCAGGGGTAAATTATTTCCCCGATAAAATGACCCCACGTCATTACTACCAGCCGGTCAATCGCGGACTGGAAATTAAAATCGCAGAGAAATTGAATTATCTGCGCACACGGGATAAACAGGCCAGATAAATGTTGAGAACCATGGCAATCGCATTCGGAGGCGCAGCAGGCGCCTTATTGCGTTACTGGGTCTCGGGTGCCGTCTATGAGTGGTTAGGTAAGGATTTTCCCTACGGCACATTGTGCGTTAATGTGCTCGGCTCATTTTTCATGGGGTTTCTGTATGTCCTGCTGCTGGAACGAATGGATGTGAACCCGGAGTGGCGTGCCGTGCTGATGATTGGACTGTTAGGGGCGTTTACAACCTTTTCGACATTTTCACTGGAGACACTCAACCTGATTGAGGCCGGCGAACAGATCAAGGCAGGCTTGAACGTGCTGCTTAGCGTCTGCGTCTGCGTTTCGGTTTGTTGGGCTGGCATGATCCTGGGGAGACAATTATGAGTGCACAAGAAGTGACCATGGTTCGGGTCTACCTGCATGAAGCGAAGGGCCAGCTTAAGTCATTGATGGAATATCTGCATGACCAGAGCAGGGTGCGAGGCGTGACTGTATTCCGCGGCATCTGTGGCTTTGGCCAGTCAGGGCAGATTCATTCTTCCAGTCTGCTGGATATGTCGCTGGATCTACCGCTGGTGATTGAATTTTTTGATAGCCCGGATAAGGCAAAAACCGCTATCGAATATATCGATAGTGAACTGGGAACGGGACACGTGGTGTTCTGGAACGCATTTTTAACCAACTAACCTGGAACGTTTAGACACATGATTGACCCGCAATTACTCAGAAACAATCTCGAAGACGTACTCAAGGCGCTGGCAAAGCGCGGCTATACACTGGATCAGGCACATTTCAACCAGCTTGAAGAAGAGCGCAAGGCATTACAGGTCAAAACTCAGGACCTGCAGCAATTGCGTAATACCCGCTCCAAAGCCATTGGTCAGGCCAAGGCCAAAGGCGAAGATGCGCAGCCTTTACTGGATGAGGTCGCCAATCTGGGGGATGAACTCAAGGCCTCCGATGAAAAACTCCAGGCGATTCAGCAGGAACTCAGCGACATCGCGATGAATATGCCCAATATCCCGCATGAATCAGTACCGCATGGGCAGAGCGAAGATGACAATGTGGAGGAGCGCGTCTGGGGTGAAAAACCGGTGCTCGATTTTGAGCCACGTGATCATGTGGAACTGGGCGAAAACCTGCAGGGCATGGACTTTGAAACGGCGACCAAGCTGTCCAGCTCACGGTTCGTGGTACTGGCAGGGCAGATCGCGAAAATGCAGCGTGCCCTGACCCAGTTTATGCTGGATACACACACCACTGAACATGGTTATCAGGAAGTCTATGTACCGTTTATCGTCAATGCCGATAGCATGCGCGGTACCGGGCAATTACCGAAGTTTGAAGAAGACCTGTTCGCTATACCGGAGCAGGGGCTGTATTTGATTCCAACTGCCGAAGTACCAGTGACCAATATCGTCAGGGACGAAATCATTGAGGCCGACAGCATGCCGCGTAAATATGTCTGCCATACCCCCTGTTTCCGTTCTGAAGCAGGTTCATACGGAAAGGACACACGCGGTATGATTCGCCAGCATCAGTTTGAGAAGGTTGAACTGGTACAGATGGTGAAACCGGAGGATTCCTGGCAGGCACTGGAGTCACTGACCGCCAATGCAGAAACCATCCTGCAAAAGCTGGGCTTACATTACCGTGTCATCACCCTTTGCGGTGGTGATCTGGGCTTTTCCTCCGCCAAGACCTATGACATCGAGGTCTGGTTACCCAGCCAGAATACCTTCCGCGAAATATCATCCTGCAGTAACTTTGAATCATTCCAGGCACGCCGACTGAAGGCCCGTTGGCGTAATCCTGATACTGGCAAACCGGAACTCCTGCATACCCTGAATGGCTCCGGCCTGGCCGTTGGCCGAACATTGGTCGCGGTGATGGAGAATTATCAGCAGGCAGACGGCCGCATCGCTGTGCCAGAGGCTCTGAGACCGTACATGGCAGGACTGGAATTCATTGGCTAGTGCATTGCTGGCAATAATGGCTTTCTGTTTTGGCCTGTTTCGGTGTCGCATCTTGCAACAACTGTTGTAAATTGCATTGTGTGTGTGTCATCAGGCGGGCCATTGTGCAACAGTTGATCGCCACTGATCGATGCACCTCAAACTGAAACAGTCTGTAACGCATTGTTATCTCGATAATAAGCAATATTTTTATTCGATTTGATTGAATCTGGCGCGGCAATTGCGCTTGATTAGCGTTTGCGCATCCAGATCCAGCACTCGGGAATGACCAGAATGAAGCCCGGTATCCGTCAGGATACCGGTGGTGTTGTTTAATTAATGCTTTTTAGTCATTCGCAAGATCGTGTATGGTGCACGTCCCAAATTAACGCACAGTTACTCGCGCTGCGGGGAAACTGGACTAAAAAATAACCTGACATCCAGTCTGTCTTATCCAGACATTTTGAGAACAGTGGGGAGTTAAGATTTATGAAGATAGGTGTACTCAAAGAGATTTATGAGGGCGAAAAACGTGTGGCCACCACGCCAGACGTCGCTGAACAATTACAGAAACTCGGCTATTCGGTCTGTATCGAAGCGGGCGCCGGGGTAAAAGCCAGCTATTCCGACGATGCTTACCGTGAAGCAGGCGTTGAGGTGCTGGAAGATACCAAAGAGGTCTGGGCTAGCGCCGACATCATTATTAAAGTGCGAGCACCTGAAGCTCATCCCGTATTGGCTGTCGACGAAGTCGAATTAATGCGGGAAGGGACGACCCTGATCAGCTTCATCTGGCCTGCCCAGAACGAAGAGTTGATGCAACGTCTGGCAGCCAGAAAGGTCAATGTGCTGGCGATGGATAGCGTGCCGCGTATGTCGCGCGCGCAGAAGATGGACGCGCTGAGCTCAATGGCGAATATCGCCGGCTATCGTGCCGTCATCGAAGCAGCAGAAAACTTCGGTCGCTTCTTTACCGGGCAGATTACCGCCGCCGGTAAGGTTCCTCCCGCTAAAGTCATGATTATCGGTGCGGGTGTTGCCGGTCTTGCCGCGATTGGAACGGCCAAGGGCCTGGGTGCCATTGTACGTGCCTTCGATACGCGTCCTGAAGTGAAAGAACAGATCGAATCCATGGATGCCGAATTCCTGGAGCTGGATTTTGAAGAGTCCGAGGATGGCTCTGGCGAGGGCGGTTATGCCAAGGTCATGAGCAAGGAGTTCATCGAGGCCGAAATGGCACTGTTTGCGCGTCAGGCAATGGAAGTGGATATCATCATTACCACCGCCCTGATTCCCGGCAAGCCGGCTCCCAAATTGATCACCCAGGCAATGGTTGAGACCATGAAAGACGGCAGTGTGATTGTCGATCTGGCCGCCGAGCAGGGTGGTAACTGTGAACTCACGAAGAAAAACAAGATTGTTAGAAAGCATGGCGTGAGCATCATCGGTTACACCGATCTGCCGAGTCGTCTACCAACCCAGGCGAGTCAGCTGTATGGCACCAATATCCGTCATCTGTTGACCGATATGACGCCTGAGAAAGATGGCAACCTGACCATTGATATGGAAGACGAAGTGATTCGTGGTGCCACGGTCATTAATCAGGGTGAAATTACCTGGCCACCACCGGCACCAAAGCTGTCAGCTGCCCCCAAGGCCGCTCCCCAGCCAGAACCGGTTGTAGAAGAAGAGCAAATTCCTCTGATACCGCCTGCAATAAAGCCATTTATACCGATGGCCATCGGTGGTGCGGCTTTGTTTGCACTGGGTACCGTAGCACCGGCATCCTTCATGGCTCATTTTACCGTTTTCGTTCTGGCCTGTTTCATCGGTTATATGGTGATCTGGAATGTCTCTCACTCCCTGCATACGCCGTTGATGAGCGTTACCAATGCGGTCAGTAGCATCATCGTGATTGGAGCCCTGATTCAGGTCTCGGCGCCCGGGATCATGATCAAAATACTTGCGGTGGTGGCGATACTGATTACCAGTATCAACATCACGGGTGGCTTTGCAGTCACACGCCGCATGTTAAACATGTTCAGAAAGTAAGGGAGAGATATCGTGTCAGAAGGTTTAGTTACAGTTTCATACATAGCCGCCACGGTACTGTTCATCCTTGCTTTGGGAGGTTTGAGCACGCAGGAATCTGCGCGTCGCGGTAATTATTACGGCATGTTGGGCATGGCCATTGCGGTTATCGCTACAATCATGAAGCCGGGAGTTACAACCGGGGGCATCAGCTACGCACTGATCATAGTACCCATCGTGCTGGGTGGTGCCGTTGGCCTGCAATTGGCAAAACGGGTGGAAATGACCCAGATGCCAGAGCTGGTGGCAATTCTCCACTCACTGGTCGGTATGGCTGCCGTGCTGGTCGGTTATGCCAGTTTCATGGACCCTTCCGCGTCGTTTGAAGGGATTGAAAAGACCATTCATGAGATCGAAATTTATGTCGGTATCCTGATTGGTGCCCTGACGTTCTCCGGCTCGGTCATTGCCTTCGGTAAGCTGAGCGGCAAGATCGGCGGTAAACCACTGCTGCTGCCTGGTCGTCACTGGCTTAATCTCGCCATGTTAATTGGTGCGATTCTGGTCGGTAATATGTTTATCCACGACGCTGAAGCAGGTGGGGGAACATTCGCCCTGATCCTGATGACGCTGATCGCACTGGCCTTTGGTGTGCATATGGTGATGGCCATTGGTGGCGCAGATATGCCGGTGGTGGTGTCGATGCTCAACAGCTACTCTGGCTGGGCGGCGTCTGCGACCGGTTTCATGCTGTCAAACGACCTGCTGATCGTGACCGGTGCTCTGGTGGGTAGTAGTGGTGCCATTCTGAGTTACATCATGTGCAAGGCGATGAATCGTAACTTCATTAGCGTGATCGCCGGTGGTTTCGGTACGGGTACGGGTGGTTCATCTGCCGCCAGCTCTGATGAAGAGCAGGGCGAAGTGTTCCCCATTGAGGCTGAAGAGACGGCCGATCTGCTGGCCGATGCCAAGGAAGTAATGATTATTCCCGGTTACGGCATGGCTGTTGCCCAGGCGCAGCACACGGTCTATGAGATCACCAAGATATTGCGTGATAAGGGTGTCAATGTACGCTTTGGTATTCACCCGGTGGCAGGTCGTATGCCGGGTCACATGAACGTACTGCTGGCAGAGGCCAAGGTGCCTTATGACATTGTCTTCGAAATGGACGAAATCAATGAAGACTTCCCGGATGTGGACGTCGCCGTTGTGATTGGTGCCAATGACATCGTCAACCCCTCTGCGCTGGAAGATCCAAACAGCCCGATCGCCGGTATGCCGGTGCTGGAATGCTGGAAGGGTAAGACCACCATCGTGCTGAAACGCAGTATGGCCTCGGGTTACGCAGGTGTGGATAATCCACTGTTCTTCAAGGAGAACACCCGTATGTTGTTTGGTGATGCCAAGGACAGTATGGAGGCAGTATTGAAGTCACTGACAGCCTGATGACACGCTGTCGATAAAAAAAACCGGGGCTTGCCCCGGTTTTTTTATGCCTCGCCTCCTGACCTCAGACGATTGTGGTGAGGAAGATAATGAACAGCACAATCAGTCCTAACGGCAGCAGGGCATCCATCCAGTCCTTACCCGAGCCTTTGGGACTATGTTTGATCATTTGCATGGCCCTGGGCCACAGGACCACCAGAAGCGCAACCAGGAACAGGGCCGAGAGTATGTGCATCATCATCGTAATATTTATCCAGAAAAAACCCCGGCAAGCCGGGGTTTCGTTTTCAGGGTTTAGCGAATGACTTAATCGTCACCACCAAAGGCACCCAGTATGTGCATCAGGCTTACGAACAGATTAAGAATGCTGAGATACAGGGAAACGGTCATCATCAGGTAGTTTTCCTGACCATCGCTATGCACCATGCGACTGGTGTCATAGAGAATGAATCCGCTCATCACCATGGCGATGGCACCTGAAATAGCCAGCGACAGGATAGGTATCTGCAGGAAGATGTTAGCGACCATCGCAACAATAGCGACTATCAGACCGGTCATCAGGAAACCACCCATGAAGCTAAAGTCCTTACGGGTGGTAAGCGCGTAACCCGACAGAGCCAGGAAGATAACGCCTGTGGCACCGGCAGCTGTCATCACGACCTGGGGGCCATTAGGCAGGGCTAAATGCATGGTCAGTGTGGGACCAAGTCCGAAACCTAACAAACCGGTGATACCGAATACGACGCCCAGACCCGATGCAGAGTTTGCGGTTTTAGGTAAAACAAACCACAACAGACCCAGTGCTCCGACACTGCAAAGCAGGCTTATCATTGGAGGTGGATTCAGCGCGACAGAGACACCAGCCATAATTGCGCTGAAAAACAGCGTCATGGACAGCAGAGTGTAGGTATTGCGGATCAGCTTATTGGTCGAGAGTATCGTGTCCTGTGATCGTGCAACGCTATATTGATGTACTGAATTCATTATTACTCCTTCTGAGTTTTTTCTGTGTAGGGACTATATATGCCTGTCTGACATAGAATTCAAGTGGCGGTTCATTAGAATTTCCGAGCGACCTGCTCAGGATTGCGCGCTGAGTCTGATCTTGATCACATTGAGCAGAAAAAGCAGGTACTTATGTAAGAAATCGCGTCTATTATCTAATTTGGGTGTTTCCTAAAGGGGTTATTAAATGAAAAGCACGAAAATCACCGTCCTGACCTGTCTGCTACTAATCATGACAGCGTCAGTTAATGTGGCAGCAGATGCCATCGATCGCGTCATTGAAAGTGCCATTGAGGGTGGTTTTAGTGAGATTGAAAGGCAGATGATTGATCGCTACTACGCTAACCAGCACAGACAGCATTCCTCTTATGATTCTGAGCATGAGGGGCGTTCCGGGACCGGGACAAAACATAAAGATAAAAAGGCCAAGGGCAAAAAGAAAGACAAGAAAAAAATGCCCCCCGGGCTGGCCAGAAAAGATCAACTACCACCCGGTTTACAGCGACAGTACCAGCTTAATGGTCAGCTGCCACCAGGGCTCGCAAAACGAGAGCTTCCAACCGATCTGAATGCGTCACTGCCAGCCATTAATAGAGGCCTGGAACGAGTGGTGGTAGATACCGATGTCTTACTGGTGGAAACCGCTACCGGTATGGTGAGAGATATACTTTATGACATCGTAAAGTAGCATTAACTTAATGCAGTAACTATCTGATTATTAATCTAATGAAAGAAGATTTCTATCAGGATTATCCAACCCGGTACTGGCACAAAGTGTCCGGTGATCGGGTTATGTGTGATGTTTGTCCGCGTGCCTGCAAACTGCATGAAGGCCAACGTGGACTGTGTTTCGTACGTGCCTGCCATGAAGGCAAAATTGTCCTCACGACCTATGGGCGATCAAGTGGTTATTGCATTGACCCGATTGAGAAAAAACCACTGAATCATTTTCTTCCGGGTAGCCCGGTGCTTTCGTTTGGTACAGCGGGCTGTAACCTGGCCTGTAAGTTTTGCCAGAACTGGGATATCAGCAAATCCAGAGAAATGGATACGCTTGCAGACCGTGCCAGTCCAGAGCGAATTGCCGAGGTAGCCGCCTCATACGGTTGTCGAAGCGTCGCCTACACCTATAACGATCCCGTGATATTCATGGAATACGCAATGGATGTTGCGCAGGCCTGTCGGGAACGGAATATCCACTCGGTTGCAGTCACTGCCGGCTATATGTGCGAGGAACCGAGACGTGAGTTTTTTAACACGATCGATGCCGTTAACGTGGATTTAAAGGCGTTTACCGATGACTTTTACTGGAAACTAACGGGTGCGCATCTACAGCCGGTGCTGGATACACTGAAATATCTGGTGCATGAGACGACCGTTTGGACTGAGATTACCACCTTGATGATCCCCGGTGAAAATGACTCCGAGGCAGAAATTCAGGCACTCTCCCAGTGGGTAATGTCAGAGCTCGGTCCGCACATTCCCTTGCATTTCACTGCATTTCATCCGGACTGGAAGATGCGCGACAAGCCCCGCACGCCGGCACAGACCCTCTACAGGGC
>JBFIID010000049.1:0-11317 GCA_041601415.1 Gammaproteobacteria bacterium | reverse complement strand
GCACTGCGACTCTGGTTGTCATGGAATAAACCCAGTTCACCAAAGAAATCACCGGCATTGAGATAAGCCAGCACAATCTCGTGCCCGGCTTCGTCTTCCCACAGTACCGTTACAGAACCCGAAACGATGTAGTAGAGCTCTTTCGACGGGTCTCCCTGCCGAATTATCATGGATTTAGCTGGATATTGTCTGTGATGGCAGTTTTCCAGAAATCGTGCAATTGCCACTTCGCCACTTTTATCTTGAATATCAGTCATCTGATTACAACTTCTAATGGTTGTGATGTAGTTGATAGTGTATGCAAGCCTGTATCGCTTGTCGAACTCCGTAATCAATAAGATCAGCACAAATCTGTGACATATACCCAGCTTTATACGATAATCGCGGCCTTTTTACGCTAAATGGATGTGTTCGATGAAAGCAACCGTCAAATGGGTCGACAACGCAATGTTTATTGGTGAGTCTGGCAGCGGCCATGCCGTTGTTATGGATGGCCCGGCAGAATCGGGTGGTGCCAATCTGGGTGTGCGACCCATGGAGATGTTGTTACTCGGTATGGGTGCATGCTCTTCGGTTGATGTGGTTTCGATTCTGAAAAAATCACGTCAGGCGATTCAGGACTGCCGGGTAGAGATCGAGGCAGAACGAAGCGATGAGATACCCAAGGTGTTTACTAAAATACATCTGCATTTTGTGCTCACAGGTGACGAGCTGAAGGAAGCGCACGTCAAACGCGCTGTCGAACTTTCAGCCGATAAATACTGTTCGGCCTCCATCATGCTCGGCAAGAGCGCCGAGATCAGTCATGACTACGAGATTCTGCCTAGCCAGTAAGAAGACCGTTCTGCGCGGGCTGATCGGCGATCAACTTCGCTTCGGCTCGCTGCAGCATGACGGCGGTATCATCACCCTTCTGCCAGTCTGCCACGGCAACCTGAATCTCGTTTGATGGCAGTAATCGATCAAAATTTGCGGTGATCTTTTCGGCCAGTTGGCTAGCCGCTTCGGCACCGGTCTCTGGTAATACAATCAGAAACTCATCTATTTCCCACTGTCCAACCAGATCTACCCAACGCAAATCATCTTTCAAGACTTCTGCAGCGGACTTCAGTAGCTCTGTTTTCTGAGCCTCTGATTCCAGTTCAGGGAAATGTAACAGGATCAGTGATAACGGGTTTTCATAACGCCGGCTACGCGAGACCTCGGCTACCAGCTCCTGGTGAATATGCTTTCGGGTCATCAGGCCAGTCTCTGGATCGAGACTCGCCGGTTGACGTAATTCAGGGATAAAACGACTCTGCGAAGCCAGTTCGGTTATATCCACCACACAGTAGACAGTGGCCGCATGATTGGCGCCCTTCACCTCTGCTGAGTCTATCTGCATACAGGTGTCATGCTGCCGATCGGGTATGTAGGCCGGTTGCGAGAGTTTTAATAACTTCAGGGTTTTTTTCAGAGGTAATTGATCGCGATTCTGACCAATGATTTCGTCAGTCGTCATCTTAAGCAGCTGACTCACTGCATGATTGGCCCAGATGATTTCTCCGTCGGCATTTTCAACGAAGATTCCTGCGGGGATGGCTTCCAGTACGGACAGCGCATCTTCGGGGTATAGGCTAGTTTCTGTAGTCACGTGACTCCTCCTGTGTGATGAAGGAGCTATCGGCACGACGGCCTGATCCTTGAGTAAAAGCTCAGGTCTATTTCAGGCTTCAGGCCTCAGTCACACAGCGTAGATAGGCCTGCTCAAGATCGGGGGCCTGATAGTGCTTTACACAATCGGCTGGCGATCCCAGGAATCGCAACTCTCCCTGATGCAGGATCGCCATGCGGTCACACATGGCCTCTACGTCTGCCAGCATGTGGGTACTAAAAAAGACCGTGAGCCCCTGTTGTTTGCGCGCCAGTAATTCTTTTTTGAGTAAGGCACGCGCTTTGGGGTCGAGTCCACTCATTGGCTCATCGAGTACATACAGATCAGTCTGACTTAACAGTATTGCGGCCAGTCCAAGTTTTTGTGACATCCCCTTGGACAGTGCATGGACGGGTTTGTCCAGGGCTGATGCCGCGAGGTCCAGCCTGTTACAGGTGCTCTCTGCCACCTCGCGATCATACGTAAGACCATGCAACTTGCTGATATAGAGTAGAAAATCTTCACCTGTTAGATAATAAGGTGGGACAAAGCGCTCGGGCAGGTAGGCCAGTCGCTGACGCGACAGTGTCTGCGTATGTTCCAGGCCAAAAAGTCGAATTTCACCCTGGCTGACATCACAGAAGTTCAACATACATTTGATCGTCGTCGTCTTTCCGGCGCCATTCACTCCAACCAGGGCAAAGAATTCTCCGGCCTGAACGTCTAGATCAAGGCCATTCAGCACGCGCTGCTTGCCATAGTCTTTAATCAACTGCTGAAATCTAATCACCGAGGCCATGGAATTATTCTGTCATAAGACGGTTAAATTAGGGATAAAAAAAGCCCGCATGATGCGGGCTTTTTCATCAACAACGCTATTTCTTAATACAGATAGATGGCGGTGCAATCCTGCTCGGTACCGTCGATCAACCACTTGGTGGCATCCGCACAGCCTGCGGTAGAACTGAATACGGTCGTACCCGTAGTGACTGATGAATGTCTCAGCACACCTGTCTCTGGGAAACCGTCATCAATTTTCACGTCCAGTTCGCGCATCACGTTAACCGGAATTTTGTTACCAATCGCCAGCGCCAGTCTGATTGAGGGTGTACCACCATCTGCGTAGTTCGCAGTACGGGTTAGCATCACACGACCGTTGAAGGCGTTGATCGGTGACGCAGTCTGGGCAACATAGGTGGCATCATCAGTTGCACCACCGGTGTACGCACCCTGAATAAACTGTGCAGCGGATAAATGCGCCCAAAGTGCAGATGCCTCCGAATAGTCGTCGGTTTCCAGACGGCCATTACCGTT
This sequence comes from Gammaproteobacteria bacterium, assembly GCA_041601415.1. Taxonomy (GTDB): domain Bacteria; phylum Pseudomonadota; class Gammaproteobacteria; order JBFIID01; family JBFIID01; genus JBFIID01. Next base: position 8,370 of record JBFIID010000049.1, on the reverse strand, counting down.
ACCGCCAATACCCGCAGGAACAGTGCTACCAATAGCATCCTGTGCGACCGTCGCTAACATATCGCCAGGGATCTGACGGTATCTATCAATGAAGCCATAATAAGCGGCCTGAATACCAGAGTTCTGGTCAGCGATGTTTCGTACACGAGCACTAGTGATCAACTCCTGACCTTTTAGAATACCGCCTAGCAACAGGCCGATAATCACGAGCACAATTGCTATTTCTACCAGTGTAAATCCGCGTTGTTTCTTAAGCATTTGTATCACCTTATGTTTTCGTGTTGACTGCCTTTTCTGATGCATAGCCCATGCCACTTTTCTATCCCCTTGTTTTTTATGAGAATATATTTTTAACGCTGAATGATTATCCAGGCCAACGTCAAGATATCGACAGAACTGTCTGATTTTCAACACTTTCAGCTTGCACTATCCCGCTGATCATGTATCTGGATTCTACTCACGTATCCTGACAAACTGAGACTATATGAAACGTGGCATGTCGAATGTTTGAATCCTTAATCCATCGTCGGTTTACAGTTGCACTGATCCTGCTGGTCTTCCTGTTTTTCCTGCTCAATATTGCCGGTCTGATGGATCTGCGTCTCTATCTCACGCCAGACTTCGCGCTGCGTGAGAATCTGATCTCACATCTCCTCTCTCGCAGCCAGCTGACGCTGCAGTTTGCCCGTCTGGAATTTGTCCTTTTCATCCTGACCGGGATTCTACTGGCGATTAGTTTGCCACTATTAAGCCCTATCAAGGCGTCCGGCCTGACCCTGGCCTGTATGCTTGCACCCGTATACCTGGCACTTAGCCAGCCAGGCAGCAGCGGTCTTTTAACCATGGAATACCACCTGCTGACGATATTAATTCTGTTTGCGGTCAACGTGTTGCTCAGCTATTTCATTCAGACCCGCGAAAAACAGCAACTCATGGATATCTTTGGCCATTACGTGCCCAGAGAACTGGTCGATGCCCTCAGTGAACACCCGGAAGGGATTAATCTGGCCGGTGAGGCGAGAGAATTAACTGTGCTGTTCTGTGATATCAAAGGCTTCACCGAGATCTCTGAAAAACTCGAGCCACGACAGCTCGCGGCTTTCCTGAATGCCTATTTTACCGATATGACGCGTATCCTTTTCAAACACGGGGCCACCATAGATAAATACATGGGCGATGCAATCATGGCCTTCTGGGGAGCACCTCTACCACAGGCAGACCATGCCAGTCGGGCGGTCAGTGCCGCACTGGAAATGCAGGCATCACTGATTCCCCTTGCCGAAGCGTTCAGCAAGAAGAACTGGCCCCCTATTGAACTTGGTATCGGAATCAATACCGGCGTCATGAATGTCGGCAATATGGGCTCCGAGTACCGTCTGGCATATACCGTCGTGGGAGATGCCGTGAACCTGGGCTCACGTCTCGAGCATTTAACCCGCCGATATGCCGTGAAGATCATTGTTAGCGATTCTACCCGTAATGCCTGTCAGAACTTTCGTTTCCGTGAACTGGACAGGGTGGTCGTTAAGGGCAAGGAAAATATCAGTCGCATCCATGAGCCTATCGGATTGCTACAGACGGAAGAAACCGCTCTGCAAGAGGAATTAACTCGGCATCAGCTTGCACTGGATCATTATTATCTGCAGGAATGGGATGCGTCCGAACATCTTTTTACCGAACTACACGCCAGCGCAGAAAACGCCTTTTATTACGAACTCTTCCTGAGCCGCATCGCGGCATTTCGCGATATTCCTCCCGATCCCGGCTGGACGGGTGAAACCACCTACAGCACCCTCTAAATACTTAAGGTTTTCGTTCCTCGCTGTTCTCCAGTTCGGCGAGACGCCGGGTTAAAAAACTCAGTTCATGGGGATCTGTAATCGTACCGCTTTCCAGCAAACCGCCAATCAGGATCTTTGCACTCTCAATTTCCCCCATCTCTTCGAGGATAAAAATCTCCATCTGTCGGGCCCAGGCAGGCACCCGTTCAGGCCTTGTATGCGTTGCAATTTCGCGGGCATAGCGCCGGGCCAGAGGCAAATCATGTAATCGATGTTTGGCAATGTAGGCCGCGTGTGCAAGCCAGGGCCAACGTCGATCAGGGTCCTTCAGAAACTCCTGATGAACAAAATTCAGCATCTGTCGCTGCTTGGCTGGCATATTGAGATCCGCGTACAGACGACTTGCGGCCAGCAAGGGATATTGCCCTCTCGGATCCAGCTCTAATATTCTACCTAGCCACGCGATGACACGAGAATAATCCAGATCATTGAACGAAATACTGATGCCCGGCTGGTTATCAAATGCCTGTAACCAGAGATTCAGGTATTTCGCCATTACCAGTGAATCGCCCAGACTCAGGAGCCGCAGGAAACTCGAACCGGGGGGGATTGGCAATGCCTCTGCCCTGGCCTCTGGCGGGGGCAGTTGATGGTGCCAGAGGCTTTGCAACAACACCCCGCAAAGCACCAGAACTCTGACCCATACCGGTACCGAACGGATCGATCTTTCCCGGTAGGCAGCGTGTCGTAAGTAGGCCAGCATGTTTGTGCTCAGAGACTCTTTCGATGCAGGTCAAACAGGCCGATAGCAGCGGCAAGGAAAAGGTAGATCAATGTCTGGCCGAGCAGAGGCAGTAAATCATGCCATTGCCCGGTCTGATAGATCAGCCACTCACTGGAGGTGAAACGGCTCAGAACCGGGAGCAAATAGGCAATAACATCCATCAGCGTAGTGAGTAGCTGCTGCGCCATTGAGTCGGTTTCAAGCAACGGACCATGACCAATCAGTCGAATAGCATCGATGCTTCTTGCCAACAGATAAAACGACATCACCGAAATAATGGCGATGGTTACCTGATTGAAGGTGAACAGGCATAGCAGGCTAATGGAGCTAATCAGTAACAACTCCATGATAAGAGACACACTCCAGAGTAGTGCTTGATCTGCCGAGGTGTAGAGACTCACACAAGCGCCCATAATAAGCCCCGTGAGAATCGCCAGGCTTGAATAACCCGCTAGTTTGCCAAAATAGTACTGGGTTCTGGACAATGGTAGTGAGAGCAGAAATTCCAGCCCCTTGTCCTGAATCTCCCGTGCCATGCTGGTGGTAACAAACAGACACATCATGAACACCGAGAACAGGCGCAGGAAGCTACCAAACAAAGCGCTGCGAATTGCCAGACTTTCCGTCAGGGCCAGACTACCGATAAATTCTGTCAGGCCAAAGACGATCAAAAGTACGACCAACAAAAGCCATAAGAGACGATTCCGGATTGCCTCAATCAGTGTATAGGACGCAATTGTGATAACTTGTCTGTTCATTTTTTCTGATATTTACGCTTCATCGAGTCTGCCTGTACCAGGCATATTGTACAATACGGCGAATTAGAGTGAGCAGGAGTCCTCCGGGTTAATAGCGTGTCGTTTTCACTGCAGAAATTCATCCAACGCTCTGAGCACCGCTTCCTGGCGGCCATGCTTCTCCTGCTGCATCTTGCGACCTGGTGGGATTTCGGCAGCAACCCCTCGCGTGCATTACTGCTCGCTCATATGGGTCTGTTTCTCATCTGGCAACCGCTATGGCGTCGGGATCAGAAACTGGATCTGCGTAATACGATTATCTCATTATTTCTGATCCTTGCCTTCGTTATCTGGCTAAGCAGTTGGTCACTGTTCATCTGGAACATACTCCTGATCGGCCTGGTCGGGGGACGCGCATTCCTGAGCAGAAATGAACGCTATACCTACATGCTCACCCTGGTTTATCTGTTCTCCGGAATCCTGATCGCCAATGTGCCGCAGGTGTTCAGTGTCTCCACCCAGTTGAGTAGTGTGACGGCACTGTTCCAGTATGGCTCGCTGATATTTCCGCTGGCCATCGCCATAATACCGATCGATAAAGACAGCGAAAAACATACGCCTTCTGTGGATCTGTTCAGGGCCATGATCGTCGCATTAATCACTGCCATTCTTGGCGTGGGTAGTCTCCTGAATATGTATCATTCCGGTGTTGCTTATCCGGTCGCCCTGTTCCAGTCCCTGATTGTACTGTCATCGTTCCTGCTCTTAATTAGCTGGTTGCTATCACCGCACACCGGTTTCAGCGGGCTCGCACAACTCTGGGATCGTTCTCTGTTGAACATTGGTACACCCTTCGAGCAGTGGCTGGCGGATCTCGCTAACCTGTCGGCCCAGCAGCAATTACCCGATGAGTTTCTGCAGGCCGCAATGGATGCGCTGGTGGATTTGCCGTGGATCGTCGGAATCAAATGGCGTCTGGGTGACAGAACCGGCCTGTCCGGTGAAGAGGGTGGCGCTGCAATGTCCCTGTCTGAAACCCTGATTGAAGTGACCATTTACACCCACCGGCCAGGCAGTGCGATCCTGTTATTACATTGCAAACTGCTGATTCAGCTTCTCGAGCATTTCTACATGGCCAAGCTTCGTGAGCAGGAGCTGGCACAGAGAACCCATCTACAGGCGATTCATGAAACGGGCGCGCGCGTAACGCATGATATTAAAAACCTGCTGCAATCCCTGCATACCATCACGCTCGCGATTAATCGCGATTCCAGCATTCAGAACGACGATCCTGAACGGCGTAAAGGCAGCCATCAATTATTGCAGCGTCAGCTACCGCATCTTACGCAGCGCCTCCAACTGGCGCTTGATAAACTACAGGCTCCTGAAAAAACAATGTCTGAGGCGAGTAACCTGCACGCCTGGTGGGAGGCCCTGCAGGGCAGAAATAATGATCACAGCATTCATTTCAAAGCCAAACTGAACGGTAACCCCAAAATTCCAACCGATCTGTTCGACTCAGTCGTAGAAAACCTGCTGGAGAATGCCCATAACAAACGGCTTGTCGAGCCTGAACTGGAGATCAAGGTCGAACTGATCTGTGATCAGGATCGAATTGTTCTCACTGTCTGTGACAACGGCAGCGCAGTGCCGAAACAAATCGCGAACGGGCTGTTTCAGCATGCCGTCGACTCAGATAATGGACTGGGAATTGGCCTTTATCAGGCCGGTAAACAGGCTGAAATATCCGGCTATAAACTGGATCTCATGCAGAACCGACAGGGCTATGTGTGTTTCCGTCTCATGAGTCAGAGTCAGGAAGATCACACCGACCCACAGTACAATCTGTTCAACTCAGCTAGCGCAAAATAAGCACTGATTCAGGGCAGACGTCCGGCATTCACCATACGATTCATGAGTATGTGGGGTGAGATCCAGACCACCAGATCATCGTAGTAGTAATTCAGTGTCGCGTCTGCCGGATCGGCGCCCTCATGCTGACTAAAATCGGTGGAAACGAAGATACCGTCCAGATCGGTATTTTCCTGTTGGTAACAGGAGAGAGGCTGTTCGGTGACGAGTTTCTTTCCCTCACTGTAAACCAGCGCTGGAATATTGTTCGCCACCGCCGTTGGCGTACCATCAGGATTACTGCCCGGGATGGTTGCCACCACCGGACAGGCACCGCCTTTTTCCTGCACACTTATATTGCCCGCAGAACAGAGCTGAAATGAAACACCAACAGTCGTCGAACAGGCGGCTAACGCCGTTCCATCGGCATCATCAGCAAAATTAACGGTCACTCGATACATATAACGCCGATCCCAGGCATCAAGCTGGGGCACGCCCAGATCGACCCACGGCAGGTTACCAATTGCAGTTGCGCAGATTTGGTTGGGTGCCGCTCCTGTTCGATCTTCCTGACCATCGTTGGCGGTGAGTGCCGCACAGGTACCCGTGTTGTCCGTGCAGTCCGGGCAGATCAGGCGCCCATTTCCAATCGCAAAACCATACAGGGACTCTTCTATGGTTTTGAGTACATCAATGGTTTGCTGGCGCTCACGTTGTTCGAGCTGGGTGGCCAGAGGACCGAGCAGGCCAGCCACCAGCAGGCCAATAATAAACAGCACGACGGCCAGTTCGATCAGAGAGAAACCATTCTGTGTCGAACGGATAATGTATTTACTCCCCTGTCTGCGTTTATGCATTAATTCTTACCTGCTGGTTATTGAAACTACTCTACAATGCGAATCTGATCGTTGTAGGTGGCCGAATTGTTTTCAATAATAAAATCATCATCGCCCGTGCTGGCATTATTACTATCCAGATAATCCGCGATCGCCCCTGTGCCTCGATCCTGGGTATCCAGCGCGCGTCCCATAGAAATAACAATACTGTCTATGCTGCCATCATCAGCCGCACGCCCATCCAGCACCAGACAACTGCCATCTCCCGTGCAATCACCGCCACCACCGGGGGCCAGTGCCGCTGCAACACTGAAATACATTAATCGGTGCCAGTCATTATTGACAAACCAGTCCGGAACCTCGCCTGTGTCGGTGCTCAGCCCGTAATAGAGACCTGTCAGAGAAAGATTCCCAGACGGTAAACTTGCCGCGTCTGGAATGACCAGTGTGTTCGTTACTGTGGCGCCTGTCTGTAGATTATCGGTGATAGTTATCAGTGGCCGCGTTGTCTGGGCAGGCAAGGTCCCTGATAACGACAGATCACGGGTTCTTTCACCAGCGCTGAATGCAGAAGCAGTACTGCTGGCCTTATAACGCAGGCTGAAATCATACTGACGGTAACTCACGTAATGATGTCTTATAGTGTAATTATCACCGACACTGAACTCGAGCTCAGTAAATATTATGCCGCCAGCGCCCGCAATGATGACCGTACCGACTTCTCCGGTCGTCGTATTGATGATCACATCACCGGTTGTGACCCCTTCTAACGCATAGTTCCGTGTATTTACGACATCCCGGATAACCCATGTAGAACCAAATTGTAACGCGATATCTGTCTGACTGGAGATGCGCTCCGTGGCGATACTAACACCGTAAACCCCGTTGTCCTTGAATTTCTTATCTCCCGTTAACTCCTCTACCTGGAGCGTAGTCTCTGTGACTTCGACAATAGCCCCCTTACTCACCTGTTCAAGAGTGTATGCATCACCGATGGCGAAGCTCATGCTGCCACCATCCATATTGATCACCGACAGGGTGCTGGTACCCACTATCTCAACCACCCCTTCCTCTCCGGTCGTGGTATTCGTCACCTTGTAGTCATAGGGCAATACACCGGCACCCACAAAGTTTTTAGTGGTGTCTACCAGCAGGTTGCCATCACTATGAAACACAGAGTAATTATTACCCGTAGCAAAATTGATCGTGGCTGCGGTAGTGAGCTGTGTATTCGTGACGCCTAGTACCTGTCCCTGCTGCCCGCTGGTGTCATTCACCACGGTATAGTCCAGAGCAGTTATACCTTTTGCGACGAAGTTCTCCGCCGTATTTTCCAGTACACCTGCACCACTGCCTGCGGTTGCATTTCCGCTCAGTAACGGCGTCACCGTTCCTGTAACCGCCGAGCCAATGGTTTCGGTATAGTTCCTGACGATATCACCCACCTCTACACCCCATTGCGGAAAATCACTGGAATTATCTCGCAATCCCTTACCGCCGTTTTCCTTCGTATCAATTGTGCCAATCAGGTAAGGTTCTTTTATCGTCACGCCACGACAGTCAGCGATCTGCTCACCCCACCAGACACAATGACCATTGTCCCGTGTCACCGTTCTGGGCCCAGAACCCACCTCATTACTGGAGGCATTAATAATCGATGATGAACGCAGGAAATCATTAATAACGGTCCAGTACAACGTGTCCTGCGTAGAGTCACGTACCGCGAGATCATTCGATATAGAGGACACCGTTGTTCCGGTCACCGGCATGCTCCAGGCCGCCGTAAAGGCACTCGCGAAAGGCTGACCATATTGATGCAGCGGCAACAGACCTTCACGCGTTCCGTTAAGGCCATTGAAGCGACTAAACTGGTAGACATCGCCATTAGCAAAGACATTATTTGTCCCATGTCGCAGGCTACTGACAACGATTGAATTACTGGTTACCGAGTCTACTCGGCCGACAGAACCATCCGTCAGATTTTCCACTACGTCACCTGGTACAATGCCACGTGCGACAAAATTACGGGTCTGTACGCTGTCCTGCAGAGTCAGGTTTGCGCTACCAAACGTTGCAACACCAAGATTCAAACGGGCGCGATAATCATCGCCGGCGACAAAGGCGTTGGCAGACGGGTTTTCAAACCGTAATTTGTCATCACTGCCGTCCTCATCAGGATCAAGCTGCTCGATTACACCGGAAAAGTTTGTCGTCGTGTTTTCTACGATCATACCGCCACGAATACGGCGGTCATCAAAATCTTCACCCGTCGTATCCACCAGGATATCACCACCGGATGCACCGCTCGCGACACCCGTGTAGCGGGCAACAAAACCATTGCCTGACGGGCGAATCAGATAATCGTCGCCACTCTGGAACTC
>JBFIID010000048.1:0-11368 GCA_041601415.1 Gammaproteobacteria bacterium | reverse complement strand
CCCTGATGCCCGAGTGCGTGCATAAAACCGCGCACGAGAGTGGTCTTGCCGGCCCCCAGATCCCCGATCAGGAACAGGCTCATTCCGGGCATAACGACGGATGAGAGTCGAGCGCCCAGCGCCTCCATCGCCTCAGTGTCAATAATCTGAAGCAACATTGTTCAGGGGTTCACCAGAGAACGAATGAAATGCAGGAGATCGGTTGCCAACATACCTCGTTGCCCGTCCTTCGCCGCGCGGTCACCTGCGGCCGCATGCAAACAAACACCCAGTTGTGCGGCGCTGGATGGTGACAGTCCCTGGGCGAGCAGAGCGGTAATGATGCCGGTCAAAACATCTCCCATTCCACCACTCGCCATACCCGGGTTACCCAGGGTACATATTGTGACCGCTGAGACGCCATCTGCGACCAGAGTGCCATTACCTTTCAACACACAAACACCACCATACTTCTGCTGAATCGCCTGTACCGCAGCAAAACGATCTGACTGAACCTCGGCACTGGAACAACCCAGCAGGCGTGCGGCCTCTCCGGGATGCGGGGTCAATACCCAGTTATCTCTTTGTGTCGGTGACTGGGCCAGCAGGTTCAGTGCATCGGCATCGACCACCATGGGTAACCGGGTTTCGAGTGTGCGTGAATACAGCCCCCTGCCCCACGATTCTTGCGCGAGACCAGGACCAATACCAATACTGCTGGCTCGTTCAAGCAGCCCCCACAGGAGTTCGGCATCATCCACCGCATGACACATGATTTCTGGCGTCAGCAGAGTCACCACATGGGCATGGGAACCACGCGTCGCGGTACTCACAAGCCCTGCACCAGTCCTGGCCGCCGCTTCCGAGGCCATGCGCACCGCACCCGAGTAACCCTGATCACCACCGATGATCAGGGCATGACCGTGATCACCCTTGTGCGCACTGGCGGCCCTGGGCGGCAACAGCGCATTCAGTTGCGCCAGTTGTAGCGCCTGTGATGAAGGCCTAAGTGTCTGATAGATGTCGTTCGGTACATCAAGATTGTTAAAACTGATATGCCCGCAGTGCTCCGGCCCCTGATGGGTCAGCATGCCCTGCTTCATTCCAATGAAGGTCACCGTAGCATCGGCTTTGACAGCACACCCCATTACGGTGCCGGTATCCACATTTAAACCCGATGGCGTATCCAGCGACAATACTGCACAGGCAGCCGCATTAATCGCCTCAATCACTGCGCGCCATTCACCTTCGACCTGTCGATCCAGTCCGGTACCCAGTAAGCCATCGACGATAATCTCTGCCTGCTCCAATGCCTCTGCCCTGAACGGCTCTGGACTCGCCCCGGATTCCAGCATTTGCTCAAAGGCCAGTCGCGCATCCCCTTTCAGGCGTTGGCTGTCTCCCAGTTGCAAAACCCTGACCTGCAGACCAGCCAGTTGGGCAAGACGAGCCACCACATAGCCATCCCCGGCATTGTTACCAAGCCCACAGACAATGCTGATCTTACGTGCATCGGGCCAACGGTCTCGCATGAGGTCGTAGGCCGCTCGACCTGCACGCTGCATCAGCACCAGGCCCTCGACACCCTGCACTTCGATAGCCTGTCGATCCAGTTCACGCACCTGGACTGCGGTATACAGATCCTGCGGGAGATGAGATGCGCTCATATCAAATTTTGAATACAGCCTGACGGTAGTACTTCAACTCGGCAATCGAGTCTCGAACATCATTCATCGCCAGATGCGTTGGTTCTTTATAAAACCCGGCGACCTCGGGTGACCAGCGCTCCGCCAGTTCCTTGATAGAGCTCACATCGATCTGTCGATAATGGAAGTAGTCATTCAATACAGGCATGTGCCTGGCCAGGAAACGGCGATCCTGACAAATGGTATTGCCACACATGGGGGAGCATTTGGCTGGAACATACTGCTTGATGAAATCGAGCATCATTTCCTCTGCTTCCTTTTCCGACATGCTACTGCGCTTAACCCGATCAGTCAGACCCGAACGACCGTGCTGGTTTGTATTCCATTCATCCATTCTGGCCAGTACTTCATTATGTTGATGAACGGTCAGCACCGGACTCTCGGCAATGGTATTCAATTCCGAGTCGGTGATAATCACCGCCATCTCAATGATATAATCCGTATCAGGCTCGAGGCCGGTCATTTCCAGATCGATCCAGATTAGATTGTCGGGAGATTGTGCCATGCTTTTATCCTTACGCTGATTGTTTATTATGAACTACCCTGTACCTGCTACTGTCACAGCTGCAAGGTTTGTATTTTTTCCGATACTTTACAAGAAAACCCTATTCAATGACTCTTTTTACTACCATTTTCATTCTCGCCATCGTGTTTAACCTCTCACTTGAGCTGTGGCTGGATCGACGCCATGCTAATCACATCAAGGCACATCGCGATCAGGTACCCGAGGCGTTTCAACATGCAATCCCGCTGGCCGCACACCAGAAGGCTGCCGATTACACCCTGGCGAAACTCGGGTTTGGATTTTACGAGGCCCTTATTTCTACTGCCCTGCTCCTGATCTGGACTCTGGGCGGAGGACTCGATCTGCTGGACACGCAGTTAACCTCGCTGGCTCTGCCAACCCTGGTGACCGGTGTGGCTTTCATGCTAACGGTATTTTTGCTGATGTCCATTCTCAGTATCCCGACCTCACTCTATCAAACCTTTGTGATTGAAGAGCGCTTTGGTTTCAACCGTACGACAAAGAAAACCTTCTTCACCGATCTGGCGAAACAGGGATTGCTGTTGCTGGTCATCGGTGCACCACTGTCGGCGCTGGTACTCTGGTTGATGAGTAATGCCGGTGAACTGTGGTGGTTTTATGTGTGGGCGACCTGGATGGGATTCAGTCTGCTGATGATGTGGGCCTACCCAAGTGTTATCGCACCGCTGTTCAACAAATTTCGCCCACTGGAACAGGATGAACTGCGTCAGCGCATCGAATCCCTGCTCAGCCGTAATGGCTTTTCCAGTCAGGGCATCTTCGTCATGGATGGCTCGCAGCGCTCCAGTCATGGTAATGCCTACTTCACGGGCTTTGGCGCCAACAAGCGCATTGTCTTCTTCGACACCCTGTTAGATGATCTGGAAGACGAGGAAATTGAGGCGGTGCTGGCACATGAGCTTGGCCACTTTAAATGTAAACATGTGATCAAGAACATTGTTGTTATGGCGATCCTGAGTTTGCTGGGTCTGGCAGTGCTGGGCTGGTTGATTCAACACGACTGGTTCTATCATGGACTCGGCATCAGCCAGCCATCGGTACATACCGCGATGCTACTGTTCCTGCTGGTTTCCCCGCTGTTCACCGTGTTCATCCATCCGGTAATGAGCTGGATGTCGCGTAAATATGAGTTCGAGGCCGACAGTTTTGCTGCCAAACAGGCGAACCCGGCGACACTGATTCAGGCCCTGGTGAAACTGTATAAGGAAAATGCCAACACCCTGACCCCGGATCCACTGTATTCTGCCTTCCATGATTCCCATCCACCGGCGCCGGTTCGGGTAGCGCACCTGGAATCCCTGAAAAGCAGCTAGACTACTTAAATTAACCCTGAGAGGGATTGAGATGAAAAAAATACTGGCAGGATTCGCACTACTCGGACTTTTCCTGAGTCAAACCAGCAACGCCGCTGACCCGGCCAATGGTCAGCAGTTACACGATGAAAATTGCACGCATTGTCACAACACCGAGATCTTCAGTCGTCAAAGTCGCATCGTAAAAGATCTGCCGCAGCTGAAAAAACAGGTCAACCGTTGTCAGATTTCGCTTGAACTGCAGTGGTTTGAAGAAGACATCACCGACGTCAGTGCCTACCTGAATCAGAACTTTTATAAGTTTCCCGAGTAACACTCGGAGTATGCGCGGCCAGATGCGGGACGTATCTGGCCGTGATCAGCGCCCACTGACACATTATTCCTGAAACGCCTACAGAAGAGCTTCCAGCAACTCCGCCAGAGGCCTGCCACTACTACCCTGCCGCTGTAGAATGTCCAGCAAGTTTTCCTGTGACCCAAAACGACGAGAATCATATTGATGCGAACGAACATCTCGATCTCTCTCATGCCGTCTCGCAAGCAATTCCTCCGGTGAATGAGGAGCCACGTAATCGGGGTTCACAGAGACACTCTGAGCCTGCCTGTTCAGCGCTGCGACAGGTTTGTCTGACTGCCTGGCGGGTTCAGATACGTCAACAATCTGCGCTGCCGTAGTGAGGCCTGACCAGGCCTTAACCCGCTCGGCAATCTGATGTAAAAGCTGATCGTCTCTCTCTGGTGATAACACCAGTCGCTCAATCATACTCAGTATATCCAGCGGCATTTGATCGTAACGCAGGGTAAAGGCCTCGAACCCCTCCTGCAATATCTTTTCCTGCGACTCCCGATCCGAACTCCCCTGTTCAATCGACAACAGCAGGCGCGAGCGTAATTCAGACAGGTTATCGCTGTCACGGTTGCTTGCCGAGGAGAGCCTGATGTCAGCGTGTACAACGGGGTTCTGCGCCCCGGCATCTGAGCCAGCAGTCTGCTGTTTATAGTGGTGATGCCAGAATGCGCTGAACGATGACCGGACGACAATCTCGCGTGTGGCGAAATCCAGATTTTCAGCCAGCTTCAGAAAACTACGGCAGGAAGGATCTGCATCAGGGAACATCGCCACCGGGTTCTGTAGTACCACGGCCGCCCGCATACTCTCATCGCGAAGGATACAGCCAAGATAATCCGTCTCTACACCAATAAACTTTGTCACCGCCGCAGAAAAGCGCTGATAGACTTTTTTCGCTTCTGTCGCCGTCCCGCACATATTCACCACAACGTGGTAATACACCTCGCTGGATCGGCGTTTGAGTAGTTTTACCAGGGAAAAGGCATCGGTGAGTGACGTGGGTTCGGGGGTAATAACAATCAGTGCGTGATGAGCAGCACTGATGAAGTCCAGGGTGGTATTGGCGATACCCGCCGCCGTATCCACCAGTATGTAGTCGAACTCTGCCTCAATTCGGGTTAGCTCCTGGGTCAGCTTCATCTGCTGACTGGTCTGCAGACTGACACACTCGGTAATGCCATTCGCCCCCGGTATGATCTTAACCCCGTGAGGGCCATCGAGCATCACATCTTCGATAGCTTTTGTACCATCGATGACATTTTCCAGACTATAGGAAGGAGTGAGGCCGAGCAGAATATTCGCGTTGGCCAGGCCCGTATCAGCATCCAGTAAGCAGACCCGAGCACCACCTTTGGCAAGAGAAATTGCCAGATTGACGGCAATACTGGATTTACCTACTCCCCCCTTACCACTGCCAATGGCAATGACCCTGGGAAGTACGTGAGCAATACTCTGATTATTTACAAGCTCTGACACTGGCTCCTCCCCCCACAGGATTGGCCGGTCCGTTGAATAACAGATAGCAATAGACGACTAGTATCTTTTGTAACTAGCTAGCATTTCAAGCCCCGCGTTCCCCGGGCGTCTATCTGAGCTGTATTTGTGGCTAAATTTTTGTCCTGGATCAGTATTCATTCTGTTAGCTGATACTATATACTCGAACTCGCGTCCAATTCACTATGTGTATGCCTGCGAAACAGGGACTCGTCAAAAAACAATAAATACACAGATGACTTCGTGCGCCTGACTACAGATAGCAGGTGCGCAGCAATTGCAAATGAAAGGCCTCGGTGTGGTTAGAAAAATAGCGATTGACCAGTTGCCCAGCCTGCCACAGGTTCTGGTTAAAATTCTTGACGCCGTGCATAGCGACCAGGCCAACTACAAAAGCATTGCACATATCATTCGCCAGGACACCGCAATCGCAACCCGGCTGCTCAGCGTTGCCAATTCCAGCTACTATCGTAACTCAAGAGATGCAGACAAACGGTGCGACACGATCGAGCGGGCACTCCTGTTCCTTGGCACTGACACCGTAAAAACCATTGTTATTACGGCCTCAATCAAGCAGTTCTTCAGCCACTTCAATCAGCAGCAACATCAGTTCCTGAAAGTCTTCTGGAGACGTTCTCTGATGTCAGCTAATTTTGCGCAGATCCTGGCAGCACTGACCAGTTACTCCTCACCCGATGAGGCCTACCTGTGCGGACTGTTAACGAATGTCGGACAACTCATTCTGCTGAGCAATGATGAGGAAGCTTATTTAGGCATTCTGGCAAGCTCAGAAAACGACACCGAGCTGTGCGCCGCAGAGTATAAGCAGTTTGGCACCAGCCATAGTGAGCTGAGTAGTGAACTGGTTGAAAGCTGGAAAAACTGTGGCTTTATGGCGGATGCCCTGCGCTATCAGCATGAACCGGCGACAGCGATCCTCGATGCACAGCATCTGGTGAAAATCATTAATCTGGCCAGTCGCTTAAGTGTCGAAAATAATTTAAGCGATAAAACGCTGGAAACGGCTAACACCCTGTTTGGCCTGAATGAATCGCTAACCAGAGAACTCCGTGATCGAATGGGTAACGATGTGGATACCATGGCCAGCAATCTGGGCATTGATATCAATGACAATCAGGCCGAGCTCGATGCGCACAGAGTGCTGGGAGAACGCCTGAGTGAGCTGGGTGAACTAGGCCAGATCAATAGCACTCTGTGGCAGGCGACAAATCAGCAGGCCCTGCATAACGCGATACAACGGTCACTATTCCTTACCTTCGGTGTGGATAACAGTCTGCTGTTTACCTACGACCCGGAGCAGAACCTGTTAAGTAATACGATCAGGGAAGAACAGGATGGTGCTGACAATACTTTTTGCGTTCCTGCTGAAAGCGGCCGAAGTCTGATCAGTGATGCCCTGCTGACAGGCACGGTGCAACGCAGCCAGGAACATCATGAACTCAATGTGATTGACCGCCAGTTACTCAGCCACTGTAAAGCCAGCACCCTGCTTTGCTGGCCATTGATAGCCAGACAGGAGCAGGAGCTCAGGTTGGGGGTCCTGTTGATTGGTGCCAATCAGCAGCAACTCACAGCACTTGAGCAGAAAGACACGATGCTCTCGGCGCTGTGTCACGAAATTACCGCCGCCATTTACACCAACAGACAACGATTAGAAGCCATCCGGGCTGACGGCCCCAACGCCGAAGAAGTCGAATTGAAGATTCGCGAGGCCGTCCATGAGGCCAGCAACCCACTCAGCATCATTCGTAATTACCTGGAAACATTAAGAATTAATCTCGGTGATAATCACGACGCAGCCCAGGGACTGGAATTAATCAAGGAGGAAATTGACCGTGTAGGAAATATCCTGCTGCGCCTGGCTCATCCTGATGAGAGCAGGGATAACCGCGAATCGTTGAATGTCATCTCGGTGATTGAATCCACCGCACAGATTTTCAAAGATGCCATCTGTACCACGAAACAGCTGTCTCTCGAATTACAGCTGGACAGCCGTATGACGGACATTGATTGTAATCGCGGACACCTGAAACAGATCCTGACCAATTTGCTAAAAAATGCCGCAGAAGCCCTGCCCGTTGGTGGCAATATCATTGTCAGTAGCGAAGCATCCGTCAGTTTTAATGGTCGTCAGTGCGTGGCGATAACCATACAGGACGATGGGCCCGGTATCAGCGAAGAGATTAAAGGCCGTTTATTCAAACCCGTTACATCAACCAAGGGCAGTGGTCACTCAGGCCTGGGTTTGAGTATCGTGAAAAAACTGATCGATGAAATGCATGGCTCTATTGTCTGTCGGAGTAGTAGCGATAGCGGCACGCAATTTCAGATACTGTTACCAAAATAACCGATATCAACAATGCCACAGGCTAACGAACAAGTAGTCATAAGAGAGGTCAATGAAGCGCGCATTCTGCTGACCGATGACGACCCACGCATGCTCGAAAGCCTCAGAGTTCTACTTGAACTCTATTACTCTCGGGTTGAAACCGCGCTGGGTGGTCAACAGGCCATCGAAATGCTTTCCCGTTATGAGTATGACCTGATACTGCTGGATCTAAAAATGCCTGAGGTCTCGGGACATGATGTTATGCAATACATGTCGCAGAGAAAGATAAATATCCTCACCATCGTGATCAGCGGAGAAACCTCGCTCGACGATATCAGCAAGGCTCTCCGGCACGGTGCATATGATTACCTGAAGAAGCCCTATGTCCCAGAACAACTGATTGCCACCGTTAACAATGCGGTAGGCAAAAAAATACTCGAAGACGCGAACAGGGAAATGCAGGAACACCTGAGCCGATCCGAACGTCTGCATCGCTTTATCGTCAATAACTCCCCCGATATTATTTTTATTCTGGACTACAAAGGGAACTTCAGTTTTCTTAATTCAAAGATTGAGGCCTCACTCGGTTACCCTAGAAGCGAACTGTTAGGACATCCCATTGCCCGCATGATTGATGATGAGGATCTGGAAAAAGCACGTTTCTTTTTTGATCAGGCGAGTACCCCACAGGCTGGCGTACAGGTCATTGAACTGGCACTAAAACATTACCTGCCTGGCCGGAGTAAGAGTTACTTCGAGCTGTGTTTGTGGCCGATTGATGAAACGGAGAACAGCGGCAATCTCAGCATCAGTCAACGTTATCGAATTTACGGTACCGCCCGGGATATTTCTGAAAAAATGGAAGCAGAGGCGTTTATTAATTTCCAGGCCTACCATGACCTGCTAACGCGACTTCCAAACCGTTCACTGTTTAAGGATCGCCTGAGCGTTGCGATCACTCAGGCGCAGCGGAACAACAGTAAACTTGCAGTGATGTTTATTGACCTCGACCGGTTCAAAATCATCAATGACTCTCTCGGACACACCATGGGTGATCGTCTGCTGCAGTCTGTCAGCCAACGCCTGCAAACCTGTATCCGCAAGGGTGATACCCTGTCACGCTTCGGCGGTGACGAATTCACCCTGCTGCTACCCGAAATAAAAAACTCTGATGCTGCGGTTCAAATCGCCGATAAAATCCTGCTCGAAATCAACAAGCCCTTCCAGCTGGGAAGTCACGAGGTCTATGTCGGCGCCAGTATTGGCATTGCCATGTACCCTGAGTCCGGCGACTCAATGGATGTACTGATTAAAAATGCCGATATCGCCATGTATCGTGTGAAAAAAATGGGCAAAGATGGGCATCAGTTATTTAACAGCGAAATGCACAGCGCCTCTAGCCATCGCTTAATGCTGGAACAGGATCTCCGACGAGCGATAGAAAATGATGAATTTGAAATATGTTACCAGCCGCAGATCAACATTGCCGACGAGACCATCTGTGGTGTCGAAGCACTGATTCGCTGGAGCCATCCCAAGCTCGGCCGCCTGTCACCGGTAGATTTCATTCCGGTTGCTGAAGAGTGTCAGCTTATTGTAGAAATTGATCGACGTACGCTACGCAAGTCCTGTCGTGAGATCCGTTATTACCATGAGAATGGGCTGCCGGATCTGCATTTATCGGTCAATTTGTCACCGATAATGATTGAAAAGGAAGATTTTGTTAGCAGTATCCTGACCATTCTGCGAGAGGAAAACTTTCCTCCCGAATTACTGGAACTGGAGATCACTGAAAACATCCTGATGAATGACCGTTCCGAAATTATTGAAAAGCTGGAGCAACTGACCAATGCCGGTATTCGAATTGCAATCGATGACTTTGGAACCGGTTATTCATCTCTTAGTTACCTGCAGAATTTCCCGGTGAGTATTTTAAAAATCGATCGTAGCTTTATCCGAAAAATTAATGACAGTGAGGATGAGGCCTGTATCGTTAATGCAATCGTCGCTATGGCCAAGGGACTTAAGATCACGATCGTTGCGGAAGGTGTGGAACGCAGGGAACAATTTGATTATCTGCGTTCCCTGGGCTGTGATGTGGCGCAGGGATTTTTATTTGGTCGCGCCAGCCAGCTGGCCAGTCTAAGCCCGAAAAGAGAGGGAATCATGCTTACCGATGATGTAGCAACTTACATTAACTGAGCGCTTTGATACTAACTCCAGTGCTGAATGAGCCAGGCTATTTAATTCACTCTCGACACTGTTAGCAGACTCCCTCTATTCCGGCTGAATCCTTGTTAGGCAATTCGGGTTATTTCAACAGACGTTCCAGTATCTCTTCAACACCACTACCACCGTGTTCCTTAAGGAAAGAGGTAATGACAGGAATAAATTTCTGAATCATATCGCTGTCCATATCCAGCTTTGAAAAACCACCTGCGAGTTCTACCAGACTGCCCAGCCCACCTGAAGAGCCGCCGAGCATACCACCAAGGCCTCCCAACATGCCGCCAAGACCGGATGCCTCGGGCAGGTTCTCCATCAATGAGTCTGAATTCGGAATGGCGTCAGCCAGGGCACTAAAATCATTCCCGTCCAGTTTCTTGCGAGCAAGGTCGAGTAACAGGCCGGTACCACCAGCGGCCTGAGAATCTGAAATACCCAGGTTGTCAGTTAACATTTTAATAAGATCCATCATTTTCTCCGTTTTATTCTTTGAACAAGGTGGGTATAACTGTCTTTATTTCTTTCAGCACGAACGTTTAACTGCGTGCTTAAACCTCACGCCGACTGCTTATTGCATGGGCTAGAGTGCCGCCATCAACATACTCCAGATCACCCCCCAGTGGGACACCGTAGGCAATGCGAGACGCCTTGATGTTTTTTGCCCGCGCCATTTCACTGATGTAATGAGCCGTGGCCTCGCCTTCCAGTGTGGTGCCGGTGGCGAGAATAATCTCTTTTACTTCACCACTGTCACAGCGCTGCACCAGAAGATCCAGCCCGATGTCTGACGGACCGATACCATCAAGTGGCGAGAGATGCCCCATCAGCACGAAATAGACCCCGCTGTAGTTAGCAGTATGTTCGACGGCCGAGACATCAGCCGGGTTTTCCACCACACACAGGGTCGATTGATCCCGTCGTTGATTACTACAGAGCCTGCACAGTGGTTCTTCGCTGAAATTCCGACAGCGTTCGCAATGGCCTACTTTTTCTGCCGCCTGCAGCAGGGCATCTGCGACCTTCCTGGCGCCGTCACGATCGCGCTCAAGTAGATGCATAACGATACGCTGTGCAGACTTGGGGCCAACACCGGGAAAACAGCGCAGCGCCTCGATCAGTCGTTCAATAGCAGGGGTGGTCATGAGCTAAATCAGAACGGCATTTTGAATCCAGGCGGCATATTGAGCCCATCGGTAAGCCCGGACATCTTGCTTTGGGTCATTTCCTCAACGCGTCGATTTGCATCATTCACCGCTGCGGCCAGCAGGTCTTCAAGCATTTCCTTATCATCGCTCATCAGCGCCGGATCGATGCTCACCTTTTTCACATCATGGCGACCGGTCATGATAACTTTGACCATGCCCGCACCGGATTCCCCTGCGACTTCCATGTTGGCGATTTCTT
>JBFIID010000047.1:0-11387 GCA_041601415.1 Gammaproteobacteria bacterium | reverse complement strand
TGTATGTGAGTTATGCGGTCGGGCTGTTTGATAACAGTGGTGCACTACTCACCCGCTATCGCCTGACTGAAAAGCTGCGTCTGGAAGTACAGTCCGGTACAGGCCAGAGTATGGATATTATCTATGACGTCGAGCGCTAGTTAGCGGCATCAATTTGAAGACATCCGGCTAGCTTTTGCCCGTGTTTTTACTGTTTGACTGTGAAGTAACAAGGGCATCGAAATCAGCCTTTTTCAGCGGTTTGCTGAACAGGTAACCCTGCCCAACCATGCATGTTTCATTGATCAGGAACTGTTCCTGATCACGGGTCTCCACGCCTTCCGCAATGACACTAAGCCCCAGTGAATTAGCCATACCAATAATCGCCCTGGCAATTGCCTCATCGCTCTTATCCTGCGGTATATCGATCACAAAAGAACGATCAATTTTGAGCCTGTTTATATGTAATTCCTTGAGTCGACTCAGGGAAGATGTACCCGTACCGAAATCATCTATCGCAATGCTTACGCCCATTTCTGTCAGGGTTTGCAGAGTATCCATATGGATCTGGATCAGTTCCATTGCATAGGTTTCAGTAAGTTCCAGCTCGAGTCGATTTGCAGGTAAACCGGAACTATCCAGCGCCTTTTTCACCATCGTCTCCAGCTCACCACGCTGTAGTTGGGGGCCGGCGACATTGACCGATACACGCCCAAAATCAATACCCTGATCAAGCCATGACTTCATGGTTTTGCAGGCTTCCATCAACACCCAGTCACCGATCGGCAGGATCAGGCCGGAATCTTCGGCTTCCTGAATAAACAGCCCCGGAAGCATCACCCCTTTTTCCGGGTGATTCCATCGAATCAGTGCCTCGGCTCCCGAGAGAACGCCCGTTTGCATGTTGAACTGGGGCTGGTAGTAAAGCTCAAACTCACCGTTCTGCAGGGCCTTACGCAGATCGCTGTAAAGCTGGATACGGTAGTAAGCCTCGTGCGTCATCTCCCGGGTGTAGAAGACGATATTACTCGCCCCCTTTCTTTTCGCCTGATACATGGCGGAGTCCGCACCTCTTAACAATGCCTCAACCGTATTTCCATCTTTGGGGTAAGTCGCAATACCAATGCTGCACGAAATATTAAAGGAGTGATCCTGAACGACCACCGGGTCCTCTAAACACTGAATAATTTTTTCCGCCACCAGGGACGCATCAAGGGGATCTTCGATGCCCTCCAGAAGAACAACGAACTCATCACCACCCAGTCTCGCCACCATGTCGACTTCACGTACCTGGCCTTTAAATCGTCTGGCGATGTGCTGCAGCACACCATCACCCACTTCATGTCCCAGGCTGTCATTGATCAGTTTGAAACGATCCAGATCAACATACAGCACGGCACAGATATGCTTGTTTCGAGATGCGGTGCGCAGTGAATAGCGCAGGCGGGTCATTAACAACAGTCGATTGGGCAGATCGGTCAAGGGGTCATGGTGCGCCAGGTGTTCCATTTCTGCTTCGGACTGTTTGACACTGGTGATGTCCGAGAAGATGGCCACATAATGTGTCAATGAACCACCCTGATCATAAACAGGGTTGATCGTCAGCCACTCGGGATAGACCTCGCGATTCTTGCGTCGATTCCAGATTTCTCCCTGCCAGTAACCCTTCTCGTTAATTGATTCCCACATGTCCGAGTAATAAACAGGATCATGGTTACCTGAACTCAGAAACGACGGTTTCTGGCCCAGGGCCTCATCGGCCTCGTATCCCGTAATTCGGGTAAATGCCGGGTTGACCGAGACAATATTCTTTTGCGCGTCTGTCACCATGATTCCTTCATTGGTGTGACACATAACCGAATGTGCCAGATGTAGATCGGCTTCAGCAATTTGTCTCTGCTCTTTCAGTTCACGCTCAACCTGCATGCGGGCAAGACTCATGCTGATCATGAATTCCATTTCACGTTGACGATAGGGTTTAAGGAGATAGGCAAAGGGCCGTGCCTGTTCGGCTCGATAAAGTAACTCATCGTTCACATAGGCGGTGAGGAATATAGCCGGAATGTCATGCTCTTCCCGTATCTGCATGGCGGCCTGTATGCCATCAATCTCGCCCGGCAGGACGATATCAACAATCATAATGTCGATTCCGCCGAGGGCTGCTCTCTCGATAGCGTCCTTCCCTGTGCTGACTACACCCGCAATGCGGTGCCCCGCCTGTTGCAGATGTAATTTCAGATGTTCCGCTTCAAACGGTTCATCCTCGATGATCAGGATATTGGCACTTTTCACAAATTCCCTCGTCTCTAAGCAATATATTCCGTTGGTCAAGCATCGACAATTGTTAGTATAACCGGTATATGGTCTATTCTGGCAGCCATGGGCGAATTGATTATAATCCAGACTCTACATTGAGGAAGCGCTAAATGCTTGAAAGTGACGAGATCCAGCGACAGCTTGAATCACTAAAAAAGGCCTATGCAGCAACCCTGGTTGAACGTGTTGAAGAAATTATT
The DNA here is from genome assembly GCA_041601415.1 of Gammaproteobacteria bacterium. Lineage (GTDB taxonomy): Bacteria > Pseudomonadota > Gammaproteobacteria > JBFIID01 > JBFIID01 > JBFIID01. The sequence goes on along the minus strand of JBFIID010000047.1, from coordinate 8,892 downwards.
TCAGCCCTCAAGGAATTGCATGAGCAGGACGATCCACATGAATGCCTGCAGGAAATCTTTCGACAGATTCACAGCCTTAGTGGTTCAGCAGGGACCTTTGGCTTTAATAGTCTGGGTGAACAGGCACGCCAGCTGGAACTCAGCCTGAATGAATATCTGCAACAGGAAAAACTGCCCGATAGCAAAGCCATTGCTTACTTTAATAGCGGCCTGCAAAAATTGCTTAACCTGGTAACTCAGGGCCCGGACAATGACGAACTCGACGAACCGCGTCCAAAACAACTTACTGATAAAGAGACAGGTCGACTGTTTTATATCTATGAGGATGATGAGGAACACGGGAGAAACCTGTGCCTCCATCTAAGTCATTACGGATTCGAGGCCAGGACGTTCCACACTACCGAAGCCATAAGAAGCGCCATAAAACAGCAACGACCCGATGCCCTGATACTCGATATCATGACCCCCGAAGGTCCACTGGCTGGTACCGAACTGGCCGCCAGTGTCCGGCAGGATGATGATACGCCAATACCCGTGATCTTCACCTCGGGTATTAACACCTGGGAATCACGTCTTGCCGCCGTTCGTGCAGGTGGTACGGCATATATTATAAAACCCGTAGATATTGCCCTGCTGGTAGAAAGTCTGGATCGCATTACGCTACGAATAAAAGCGGAACCCTATCGCGTATTGATCGTGGATGATGCAACCGAACTGGCCCAGCACTACAGTCTTGTGCTTCGTCAGAGGGGTATGCATACCGAAATCCTCACAGAACCAACCGAAATTTTGACCCGCATGGAGGATGTCAAACCAGAACTCATCCTGCTGGACTTTTACCTGCCCGGCATCACGGGTCTGGAAATAGCGCGAGTAATTCGTCAACATCATAATTACTTCAGTACGCCCATCGTGTTCCTGTCAACCGAGACGAATCTGAACATTCAGTTAAACGCCCTGCAACAGGGCGATGAGTTCCTGGAGAAGCCCATCTCTGACGCTCAGTTGATCAGTGCCGTAGAATCACGTATCGAGCGAGCAAGAGCACTCAATCAGTTGATGTATCACGACAGTCTTACTGGCTTACTCAATCAACTCACACTGAAACGACGGCTTGAAACTGAACTCGCACGCTGTCAGCGGCAGAACTCCCCTCTTAGTTATCTAATGCTGGACATCGACCTGTTCAAGCAGGTGAATGACCAGTATGGTCATGTTGTCGGTGACCAGGTGCTCAAATCCCTTGCACGGCTATTAAAGGAACGTCTGCGGAGAACCGATCACATCGGTCGATACGGTGGTGAAGAATTCGGCATCATTATGCCCGATACCGAACCGCAGATTGCACTAGATATTATTGAACACATCCGCAAACACTTTGCTGAATTATCTTTCCAGAAAAAGGGTCAGAGTTTTAACTGCAGTTTCAGTGCAGGCATTGCCTGCTCAAGGGAATTTAAACAGGAAAAAAGTATTATTGAAGCGGCAGACTCTGCCCTTTACGAGTCAAAAGACAAGGGGCGAAACCAGACCACTCTGCATCAAAAATGTCTGCCGTGATAGCACGACGATCTGCGTGTCGAGACAATTTAATATCCAGCATAATTTTAATCGGTGGGCTACTACTCAGCTTCGCCGGCTTCCTGATGACCGAGGCTCTAGAAGATCGGACAGCACAGGTCGAGCATAAACGCATCCTCACACTTGCCAGCGATGCACTGGACAAGGAACTCGATATCAATCAGGGCATCGTCTCTGGAATCAGTGCCTTTTTTCTCGCCTCCTCTTTCGTTAGCAGAAATGATTTTTCTATTTTTACCGCCGAAACACTGCGCGCCCATTCCTCTATTCAGGCACTGGAATGGGTGCCTTATGTTAGACACTCCGAACGTGAAGTCTATCGTCAAAAGGCCATACAGGATGGACTTCATGATTTCGAAATACGCAAACCGGATCCTCAGGGACAGATGTTGAGAGCGCCGGAACAAGCTGAATATTTCCCGGTGTTTTATATCGAGCCTTTGGATAAAAACAGGACAGCATTGGGGTTTGATCTTGCCTCCAGTGAAAAACGGCTGGCCAGTCTTCTGCATGCCCGCAAGACTATGCAGCCACAGGCAACTGCAGCAATCAATCTGGTTCAGGGCCCGGGAGAACAGAAAGGTTTTTTGTTGATTCACCCGATCATTGCAGACGATAACGACCAAACAAATATTGCGCAAACATTTAACGGTTTCGCTCTGGGCGTGTTCCGCATCAGTAACCTGTTCGAATCGGCAACAGCGCCTTTAAGTAAACTACTGGAACCACTCGCGCTGGAACTCACAGACATTACCGAGGAAGAAAACATTGTTCGTCTGCATGCTAGTTCAAACATGTTGAAGCCTGATCTATACAATTCCAAATGGCATGCGTCACAGGATATTTCCTTCGCAAACCGTACCTGGCGGCTTTCCACCATCGCCACACCGGCATTTAGAACGCAATACGCCAGTAACACACACTGGCTTGTTTTAATCACGGGTTGTGTGCTGAGCCTCTTAATCAGTTTCTATCTGCGTACTCTAATGCGCAGAGAAGCTGAAGTGAGACGGCTGGTAAAGCAGCGCACCCGTGAGCTTCAGTCCAGTGAAAGAATGAGTCGCACCATACTGGAAAATGCGGCCGACGCGGTGATCACCATCAACGGTGAAGGAACTGTGCAGCTATTTAATACCACCGCTGAAACGATGTTTGGCTACGCAAGTTCCGAGGTGGTCGGTCAGAACGTTAAAATGCTGATGCCAGAACCCTATCGTTCAGAACACGATGACTACCTGCATCATCATCAGACGACGGGGGAAAAGCGCATCATCGGAATCGGCCGTGAAGTTCAGGGACAACATAAGGACGGCTCAATATTTCCGATCAACCTGTCAGTTGGCGAAGCCCACTACAATAGCCATACCTTATTTGTAGGAACCATAACCGACCTCACAGACCTTAAAAGCAAGGAACAGTCTCTGCGCGAATTTACCAATCGACTCGACCTCGCCACCAGAGCAGGCGGCATTGGTGTCTGGGACTATAACGTTCATACCGGAATACTTAATTGCGATGACCGCATGTATGAACTCTACGGGGTGAAACGTGATTCCATCTCTTGCCTCTACGCAGACTGGCATAAGATGCTTCACCCCGATGACCGCAAACAAGCGGAAAAAAAGGTTAATGAGGCCTTCATGGGTGGCCGTCACTTTGATGCCGAATTCCGTATCATTCGTCCCGATGGGGAGGTGCGACACATACAGGCCTCCGGTTTAGTGCTTTATGATAAGGCGGGTCAGGGTCAGCGTATGATTGGTGTCAATCTGGATATCTCGGATCGCAAGGAATCTGAACAGACGATGCTGCTTGCCAAACAGGCGGCTGAGGATGCTAGCCGACAGAAGTCCGCTTTTCTGAATGTAATGAGTCATGAATTGCGCACACCGCTGACGGTAATACTAGGCTACCTTCCATTACTAAAAAATATAGAACGTATGCCCAACGCGGAGGTCATCGCAAAGATTGCGGATGATATGGATCTTTCCGGTCAACACCTGATGGAAATGATTAACGATGTACTGGACATATCAAAGATCGAGGCCGGTCAGCTTAACCTTCATACTGAACAGGTTCAGTTGCTCCCCCTGTTCAAAGATATGCAACGAAAATTTTCACATCCGGCGCAACAGAAAGGCATCGAAATAAAAATTGAATGCGATGATTTCAGTTTCATGGTGGACGCTCGTCGACTGCGGCAAATCCTCACCAACCTGATCGGGAATGCACTTAAATTCACCCCGAAAGGGAGCATTAGTGTTCATGCTGAACATACCGATGAAGTGCTCAGCATCATGGTCTCGGACACGGGTATTGGAATACCGGAAGCTGAGCAAGCGCATATCTTTGACACCTTCCGTCAGGTCGATGACTCTTCTACCCGAAATGCTGGTGGTTCCGGACTTGGCCTGGCGATCACCAGGCGTCTGGTAGAACTACATGGCGGCACTATACAATTACAAAGCACCCCCGGAGTTGGCACAAGCTTTACGTTTACCATCAAACAGGAGACTGACCATGCCGAGCATACTTCTGGCTGAGGATGATGAGTTTATTGGCCGCATGCTCAACCTGCGCCTGAGTCTGAGCGGACATTCTGTTGACCACGTCGTCAATGGCCAACTGGCCGTTGAGAAAGCACTGGAGGGTAATTACGATGTGGTGCTGATGGATATGCATATGCCGATCATGGACGGGCATAAAGCCGCCTCACTGCTACGCGACAGGGGCTACAGCGGGATCATCGTCGCGGTTACCGCTTCGGTAATGTCAGCAGACAGTGGCAAGGCCATCGCATCCGGTTGTGACGATTATATTCCGAAGCCTATTGGCGATGACTTTGAACAGCGACTCGATGAGATTATCAAGCGCGGCAAAGAAGGCTGAATGGCAAATCAGGGAGAGAACAGATGTCAACAGAAGAAGAACGTCTATTAGCGATAGAACAGCGTCTCACGCGTCTGGAAGCACGTCTGTCTGAACCCACCACTAGCACCACCCAACCTCGCCCCGCAGATAAACCTCCACACCTGAGCGCAGAACCTGCGGCACCTGTTTCGCTTGAAGCCAGCGATATATCCTGGCCTCCTCCACAGATTGAATCGGCCAGCTGGTCGGCGACGAAAATTCTGGGTTGGAGTGGCGCCAGTGCACTGGTACTGGCTGCGGCCTATTTGATTAAACTCGCCGTCACTGGCGGCTGGTTAACACCGTCACGACAGATCACTTTTGCGATTCTTGCGGGGCTTGTTTTGATTGCCGCGGGTCTGAAATTTCGAAAATCCGATCGTGAGTACGCCAGTCTCTTACCGGCGGGTGGCATTGTTATTCTGTTCCTCTCGATCTATGGCGCACATCTGTACTACGGATTAATCGGGATCAAACTCGCTGCACTATCGGTGGTCCTCGTCTGTCTATTCTCACTTACACTCTGTCGGCTGTTCAGTAGTCAGATCTATGCCCTGTTCGCCGTAGTCGGCTCATATTCCGCACCGTTTATCCTCGCCGCCAATACAAACAACATTACCGATCTGGTGATTTATTACTCGTGCTGGAGCGTGGTGTTCTGTGTGTATGCAATATGGGTACGCGATCGTCGTGTCTATCTGCTTGCGCTGTATCTGGCGATGGTCGGTTTTGATCTGCTATGGCGATGGAACGGTGCTGCCGAATGGAGCACTGAAGTCATTTTCCAACTGACTCAATTCCTGATTTTTACCAGCTGTGCGGTACTCTATGCAATACGCCATCAGGATCCGATGAACTTCGAGACGGCGATCATCCATGCCCCTGCCCTGCTCATATTTTATGTACTGGAATATGCGGTTCTGGATCAACACATCCCGGAACTCGCTCCCTGGATAGCAGTGGGCAGTGCAGCACTCTTATTAGTCGCTTATCAAATTGCACGTCGATACCTGGATACCTCACTGCAGGGCAGCAAATGGTTGTTAGCCGCCTATTGCGCGCTGGTATTGCTGCATGCAGGCTACCTCGAGTCTGTACCGGATGCCTGGACACCCTGGTTAGCCGCAGCGCTGCTTGTCATCGCAGCCCTCATGCTGTTTCTTCGTCAGGGTGCAGAGCTACTCAGCGGCCCTATTGGCTGGGTTATCGGCCTGATCTTCATTGTTAATTACCTACGCATCCTCAGCGATTACAGGCTCGGTGATGTAGCGGCACACGACTACCTTCTCATCGTCTATGCCGTTGAGCTGTACAGTGCCTATTATTTTATTCGTAACGAAGTCACGCTCTCTGCAATGACGCGACCACTTATCTATGCCGCACATATCGCTGCGCTGGCCGCACCAGCACATTTATTTGAAAATCAGTTTGCTATCTCGCTTTCGTGGGGAATTCTGGCCCTTACCTGCCTCGTTATCTCACTGCAGATTAAGGACCGCACACTGGGACAGTCATCCTTGTTAATCTTCGCCCTGTCTGCGGCGAAAGTGATGTTATTTGATCTCTCGGACACAACACCACTGATCAGGATTGCATGCCTGGTCGTACTCGGCGTGACCTTCTATCTGGGGGGCTGGCTGTACCGAAAGGTCGATGCACTGGAACCCGGATAATCAGTCACTGAACGGTATTATTCCCCGTAACGGTAACAATAAACCCCATAACCATTTAGATCTTTCATAAACACCTTGAGCAACAGGCTTGCGACAAATCCCGGTATCCCTGCGAGTTTCCAGAGTGCACCTAGCTCTGCCGCACGTCTGAAATTAGGTATGTGTTCAATTTGCTGATAATCGCGCTGCAGGAATAATTGCTCAGGGTGGTCGCTGCGATCGGTAAACTCTCCCCCTGCCTCAACCAGTTTGGCATGAATTCTCCGGGCAAATTTCTCGAAAAAGTTTCTGGTCATTAAATCACATATCAATTGATGTTGCGGAAACACCCGCTGCAGATCACTCAGGGTACTGTTGATTGCATCATCCTGCAGATACATAAAGACGCCTTCGATCACAATCACCGTTGGACGAGGCTCATCGAGTTCCATTAACCTGTCGCCCAGGGACTCACTCGAAAAATCGATAGATAGTCGTCTCAATGAATTCTGGCACTCTTCGATTGGCAACTGCTCATTTTTAAATTCAATTATCTGTGCTTCATCAATCTCAACCCACTCGCCTCCCTGAAGTCTATAGGGTCGTGTATCGAAACCTGCGCCAACCGATATAATACGAACTTCCGCATGGGTTCTGATCGCATCCGTAAGCAACTCATCAATGATTCTGCAGCGTGCAATATTCGAAATATTTGGCATTTTCTCGCTCCTGAATGGCTCAAAAATCTGCCGGCCTCTTGCATCCATAAACCGCTTTGCATAGGTATCACTACACATTGAAAAAGGCCTTTCTGCATCCTCCATGCGTACCCCACAGCAATAAAAAGCAGTATTAGATATAGAGTTCATGCCGGCTCCCTGTATTTCCCATAATGAATATGCCAATAGAGTGTAGTCTCAGAACGGGAAAAACGTACAGGCTCGATGAAAAGCCACCGGCATGGTGGACATTCCCTCCCATGCCAATAGCCAGTAAACTCGGCATCGGTCGATAAAAACAAAAAACAGGAGCAGCAGTATGGCGAATTTACTCATCGGTGGCAGCGCTGAACAACAGATCACCCTGCTTACGCAGATGGCGAATAGACACGGACTCATCGCCGGTGCCACGGGTACGGGTAAAACCGTCACCCTGCAGATCCTGGCTGAGGCCTTTTCCAAAGCGGGTGTGCCGGTGTTTGCCGCCGATATTAAAGGCGACCTGTCCGGCCTGTCTGCCGCTGGCAAACCCCATCCAAAAGTCGACGAGCGCATTGAAAAAATAGGCATCACGGATTATCAGGCCCGTCCCTATCCCGTCATTCTCTGGGATGTCTTTGGTAAGAAGGGTCACCCCCTGCGCACCACCGTATCTGAAATCGGCCCTCTGCTACTCAGCAGCTTGCTGGAGCTGAACGAAACACAGAGTGGCGTCCTCTATGCCTGCTTCAGAATAGCCGATGATGACGGACTGCTACTGCTGGACCTCAAGGACCTGCGTTCCATGCTCAGCTGGGTTGGCGATCATGCAAAAGAACTACGCAGCGACTATGGCAATCTATCACCCTCCAGTATCGCTGCAATTCAACGCCGCCTGCTGGTACTGGAAGAACAGGGAGCGGAAGAATTCTTCGGCGAACCCGCCTTACAGTTTGACGATCTGATGCAGCATGACTTTTCCGGTAACGGTGTGATTAATATTCTGGATGCCGCAACCCTCTCGCAGACTTCGCCAAAGCTTTATTCAACCTTCCTGCTCTGGTTGCTGGCAGAGCTGTTTGAAGAATTGCCCGAGGTCGGTGATCAGGAACTACCAAAGATGGTGTTCTTTTTTGATGAAGCGCACCTGCTGTTTAAATCAGCCCCCAAACCCCTGCTGGAAAAAGTCGAACAGGTTGTGCGCCTGATCCGTTCCAAGGGCGTTGGCATCTATTTCATCTCGCAGAACCCCATGGACATCCCCGATGATGTGCTCGGACAACTGGGCTTACGGATTCAGCACGCACTACGCGCCTTCACCCCAAAAGATCGCAAGGCAATCAAGGCCACCGCAGAAAACTTCCGCGCCAACCCGGCATTTGATACCGTCGATGTAATTACCGCACTCGGCACCGGCGAGGCACTGGTCTCGGTACTCGATGAAAAGGGCAGCCCCGGTATGGTTGAACGCACCCTGATTAGACCTCCTGAATCCCGTATCGGACCGTTGACTGACGATGAACGCAAAAAACACCTGACCCGCTCTCCGGTGAAAGGTAAATACGATACGGCCATCGATCGCGAATCAGCCTATGAAAAACTAAAACAACGCGCAGAAAAAGCAACCGAAGAAGAGCAACAACAAAAACTGGCGGAAGAGAAGGCAAAAGCAACAAAAACCACGCGCAGTTCTTCTTCAGGGTCAAGGCGTCAGGGTGTCGGTGAAGCACTGATGAAAAGCGTCGCGCGCTCGGTGGGTTCCAGCCTTGGCCGTCGCCTTGTACGTGGCCTGTTGGGTTCGCTGCTGGGGAAAGGTTAATTATTGGCTTATCGCGAATGTCTGCGCTTATCAGGTTGCAAACAGAGGGTAATTGCTGGCGCACAGCAGCGCAATATATGACGGGTAAACTCTTCGGAACGCTAATGGCTTTTGCAGAGTTCACCGCACTACTGTAACAGGCATTAACAAATAATTGTCTCATCTGTTGTATGCCAAATAGTATAGAAATGAGTAAACAGGGAATCTTCTTCGATGCCGTTGGTACGTTGAT
>JBFIID010000046.1:0-11643 GCA_041601415.1 Gammaproteobacteria bacterium | reverse complement strand
AGCTCGCGGCTGTCTGACACGCGTGAGAGTGTCTGGATCCAGCGTTTATATTTACGATCCAGAAATTTATGCAGGGCTCTGGATGAGCGGCCTTTTTCATCGGCCTGATTGACCATGGTACTGTGCAATGCGTAGTCAGAAGGAACGCCGGAAAATCGTAGGCCACATTGCCGGATGACCTTGCGCAACTCCGTCATACTGAGACAGGTGCCGAGAATCACACAGTGAAAGTGTGGTTTGAGCTCCCATAGTTTCAGACGCCGGTTTAACTTCTGTTGTGGTTCCGGGTTTCTACCCGCGTCGTTTTTGTCACACATCTGTGCCACCCGGGCAAAGGGGGCCGGACTGCTTTTTGCAGCGGTGTAAACTGTCAGCGGTTACTTTCATAGGGTTTGTCTAAGCAGATAATGTATATCAAATGATAATCATTCGCATTTGTATGTCAAGCTGAGATTTAGCGGTTTGCAAATCAATGGGTCATTCGCCGGCAGACAGTCAGGCTGGGGGGAGTTACAGATTCAGAGAGGTTCTGGCGGGAATACGGGGCGCAGTGTGCGCCCCGTATTAGTTCAGGGTTTAGAAATAGGCCTGGAAGCGCATCTGCAGGATATTCACATCTTCTATGATGCCATTGCGATTTGGGTCTGCTTTAACATCGATGTAGTTCGCCATTACGCGCATGTTCCGGTTGATGTGCCAGTTAATGCCGAGGGTGATATTGTCTTCTTCACCACCCGTGACGGTTTTCTCTTCCAGGTCGAGAGTACTGTAGCGAACGGCCAGTTCTATGGCACCATATTTTGATTTAGGCTTGATTTGTTTCATGATGCCGGACTTGCCGGAGTAACGTTGTTTTTCGCCGGTGATGATCCAGCTAGCCTGGATATACCCACCATCAAAGCTTGGATCCGGTCTTGTGGTGCGATCCAGTTTGGCGCGCATCAGTTCGGCCTGTAACAACCATGGTCCCCTGATAACGGCCGCTTCCAGGCCGAAGATCTCGATGTCTTCTACATCCCGCAGGGTGCCGGTGGAAAGGAGGCGACTGTTGGTTGGGTGACTTTCGGGACGGGTACTGAAACTGACTGTCTGATTCGCATCTAAATTACGAAAGACGGCGGATGCACCGAGATGGATTTTGAATGTTTTCTGATCGATGGGATTGAAGGTGCCGCGAAAGGCGAGGCTGTGACTACCGTCATTGTCATTGCGTTTGTCGGCCAGGGTATCGTCAAAATAACCACCGGCTAATGACCAGTTTTTGCCCCAGGTATTGAACAGTACACCAAGGTGGTAACTCGGTGCGAAGACATGAGCGAGACTGCGTTCCATAAATGGAATGTGGTTAGAGCTGGTTAATTCTTCAAGACTGAATGGTTGCTGCAGATTACCGACTTTAATATTCAGTTTTTTAAAGCCCTTGTAGCCGATGTAGGCGCCTTTAGTACGAAAACCGAGGCTGGACTCGGAATCGTAATCATAGCTGTAGATCCAGTCCTTCATGACGCTACCACTAAAGCCAAGACGCAGGCGACGGAGTTCAACATCCCCATCCATAACAGTTACATCATCATTGTAGGTGGCAGCATCGACATGAATTCGGCCCTTGAGTTTGATACTGAAGTTTTCATCGGCCGATGTATAGGAGGTCGCTTTCTGCAGTGCATTTTTAGCGTGAGTAACCGGCGTGAATAAGGCGAGCGCAAGCAGCGCAGAAAGGGTAAATGTACGACGAGACATAATTCGTTCCTGAAGGTTAAAAGTGACGATATTGATTAGCTATCTATAGTAAACATGTATTGACTGAGATCGCCCAGTCGTGCGCAGTTTTCAAATGAGTGTCCACAGGCCCGGATGGTAATAAAACGCAAATCGGAATCGATTTGTTTATCATCGCAGCTCTGCTGTATGGCATTCAGCCAGCGTTTGGCACGATCAAGTCGATGATAACCCTGTTGATGATTAATGCGCTTTCTACGATTCAGGCCAGGATCTTTTATTTTGTCATATTCACCGACCAGAACGCGTATCGGTAGACTAAGAAAATCGTTCACCGTCTGACTCAGGTCGGGCATGTTTTCAGGCGCATTTTTCAGGCCGTAGGGAAACACTTCATCCGGGTCAGGAAAGGTGAACCAGCCTGCCGCACAGATTACCAGTTTATTCAGTCGTTGCGGATAAAACAGGGCATAACGATGCGCGAATTGTGCCCCACCCGAATAACCAAACAGAGAAAATTGTGAGGTGTTCACTTTAAATATCTGTTCTACATCCTGCAGAATCATATCCAGAGCATCAACGGGTGTATAACCGGCTTCACCTTTTTCGAGCCGTTGGTAACCACCAAAATCTTTTTTTCTGAGGCGCGGTGCAATGATCACGAAATCATGCCTGGCGGCCTGTTCACTGAAGGCCTTAATCTGTTCCTCTGCATTTCGCGAGATGCCGTGAATACAGACCATTACCTGACTCTCACTCGATAGAGTGGGTGGCAGAAACAGGTAATAACCCAAACAGCTCTGGTTCTTAACCTGTAGATACATCAACGCGCCATTATCTTCTTCTTCCCGGCATGGGCTGGGGCATTGTTTCGCTATTTCATACATGACTCTGTTCCAGGGGTTGTAAAACTTGTTCGGGAGAACTGTTGCTAAAAATTTCGTTGTGGCCACTGAGGGCAAGGTTTTCACGCGGACCGAACCAGCATAATTCACCCTTATCTACCAGCCAGATCTGATCACAGAGTACGACGTGATCAACATTATGGGTCGCCATGACGACTAGCCCGGGATAGTCCTGTACGATGCTGGAGAACAGCGCCATTCCATTCTCGTCCAGAAACGCATCGGCTTCATCCAGGATCAGCAGCTCAGGGTTGCCTATCATGGCCCTGGCAAGCGCAATTCGTTGGCATTCACCCTGAGATAAATTACTTCCACCTTCCTTCAGTCGGGTGTCGAGCCCCTCTGGTAAGGAGTCAATCAGCGCATCAAGACCACAGAGGCTAACGACACGAGAGATTTCTTCATCACTGGCATCTGGATACCGGTAACAGATGTTTTTTCTGATACTGCCTTTAAGCAGGGGCAGGCTGTGACTGACCATGCCAATCGATTCACGCATAGCGGAGTCTTTTAATTTACAGACATTGTTCTGACCCAGTGATATCTTTCCGCGCGCTGGTTTCAGCAGACCGGCAAGTTGGGCAAGAATGGTCGACTTACCTGCACCATTACGGCCAAGTATCGCAATCGTATTACCGGGGTTGATGTGTAGATTCACATCCTCACCACCGGGGAAGAAGGCAACCTGTTTCAGTTTCAGATGGCCACGACCAAGACGTTGTTTCCGGTGTCTTGACAGCGTTGAAGGTCGTTTATTCAGGAAACTGCGTATTTTTTCTTCCGCAACACTGGCATTCAGACGGTACTCATAAACCCGACCAAGATGACGCAGTGGTTGCATCAAAAGACTGACAATGCCGAGTGCGGCAACGACCGTGCCCGGTGTCGCCTGACCGGCATCCATCAGCAAGGCACCCATGATCAAAACCATTGAGGTTGCCAGTACGGTGCTGCCTTCCGTAATTGCCCGTAACACGCCGATCGTCGCGGCTCTACTGAACATCGCCTGCATGACGCGTTCACTCTGACGCCTGACGCGGTTCTTCTCACGTTGGCGTTGACCAAAAACCTTAATCGTTGCCATTGAGGAAACCTTTTCGTTCAGGTTGTTCGCCAGATAGGAACGTTGTCGGCGTGCCTCGCTGAAGGTGTAACGAAGTTTCTTGCCGGTGGCCAGTGACAGTGCCGCATTGCCGAGGATGATCAAACTAACAATGATGCCCAGGGTAAAGTTGATCAGACACAAAGCGGTGAGTGCGATGACCAGATTGACACCGGCCACGATCAATCGCGAGAGACCCTGACTAATCCACTGGCGTATGGCACTCAGGTCCGTCGCGAAGCGCAGGCTTACTGCGCCCTTGCCGTGGCGTTCCAGTTCGCGCATATCACTGTTACAAAAACGTGAAAACATCTTCAGACGCAGTTCATGCACATAGTCCTGACCTGCTTTCTCGGCATCCAGGCGTTCGCGGTATTTAAGCCAGGCGATCATCAGGGTGGCAGACAGGAAACCTAGCCCTGTCAGCCACAGGCTAATGGCCGGTTCAGTATTCGTCATCAGGTAGCTATCGAAGGTCGATTTGATCAGCAGGGTGATTCCGACAGTGGCAAGAGCCTGCAGGAAGCCATTAGTGATCAGCAGGACAAACAGCTGTCGACGACGATCCGAGATTACTGCGGGAAGTTTCACCGAAAGTTAGACACGCTGAGATCCTGACTGCTCATCAGCTTGATCAGGTGTTCATGAAAATTCGCGTTGTCCAGATCGTCACTGCTGAAAACAGGTACCGAGCAAAGCTGTCTGGTTTCTTCCAGGATCAGCGGTGAGGCAGTCAGGGCGCCACTCACACCCAGCAGCGGGAGACCGCGCTCCAGTAACCAGTCAACGGCGGTCTGCACACTGAGGGCCTCGGCGGCGGCAAAGAACAATCCGTCAACCTGTGAGGAGAAGACCTTGCCCTCCAGCAGCGCCTTTGTTTCGGCCTGTGCCAGGCCATCGGCGACTTCCAGCAGAATCACATCGACGCCGTGATTGCTGAGATGATTGATCTGACGTTGCATGACTGACTCGATCTGGGGCAGGCCTACCTTATAAGTAGTCGCCAGACCCATATCGGTAAAATCGATCACCGGATAAGCGCCGGAATCTTTCAGCTTCCAGAAATCGCCACCTGCACCGGTACCGGTTATTTTTGCAGACCCTACAGACAGTCCGGCCTTCATCAGACCATGTGCGATATATGATGCCGTGGTGGTCTTTCCACCGTTCATAGAGCTACCTACCACCGCTAATACGGTTGGAAAGTTGCGACTGGGAGTGGCGTCCGGTAACTGCCAGTTTTTCAGATTGATAATCTGTTTGTCATGACCGGTAAGGAAACCCAGAGGGGTAATACGCGTGGCATTCTTCATTCTGGCGTGTTTGGAAACCATCTCACTGGCGATGCCGCCTGCTGCGACCAGCGAACAGGGGCCGAGTTCTGCGGGCACATGCCCCAGAAACTGATCGGGTGCGTAGCGATTACCGTAGCTGACAATAATCTCGTCACCGGGGAACAGGTGCGCGCGTCTGCCGGTCGGTAGTTCAAGGCGCTGGTGTTGTCCGAGTCGATCAACCCGTGCAAGTACCAGATCGCCGGCAGCCGGTTTAATCTCACCTGTTGCCAGGTAGTGGAATTCTTCCAGAGGCACATTTCTGGTAACGAAGGAGCGCTTGGCTGCCGTCAGTCGTTTACCTGATAGTTTTGACAGGGTCTTTTTGTTACCGCTGATAATACTGGTCAGTGAGAAGTTTGGTTTGTTCATAATGCGATACCCGGCCTTATTAATGTTTAATTCAGAAAAAGAGTTAAATTTGATGGTTGCAAGATAACCGTTCAGGCCCTGACGGTCTGCGAAGCACATCACAAAATAAGTGGGATATTATCCCACAAATAAAAAAAATAGCATGAAAAACAATGTAATAAGAGGCCTACACTAATCGTTTTGTGAAAAAAACTGTGCATAGAGACAGCGTTTCCCTGTACCAAAGTACAGTTTTTCAGGCAGGGCTATTGCAGCGGTGATGTCGCTGATTCTTACCTTAAAAGTGGCAGAGATGAGCGGCGAAAAAAGGTAGGCTAGGTCGATGCAAAATGTAACGGAACACTTACACGGTCTATTGACCCGGGCGAATAATTTAATAGAAAAACGGCGCGTCGAAGGTGTCAGCCTGACACCCTTAATGGCACGTGTTGGACTGGAGTCGTTGTCACGTTATGCCTGTGCTTCGCAATTGGTGTTGAAGGTGCTGGATCGGCAGTTGAATAATCAGGGGCATGCCGTGCCGGTTAGAATTTATCAGCCACACGCGGTGCAGGCAGAACTCCCGGTTATGGTCTACTTCCATGGTGGTGGTCATATGTGCGGAAGCCTCAAACTGTATGACACGGTATGTCGACGCATGGCAAATGAAACGGGACATCTGCTCGTCTCGGTTGATTATCGCCTGTCACCCGAGTTTCCATACCCTGCGGGTTTGAGTGATTGTCTCGCAGTGGTGGAACATCTGGAACAACTGCTGGAGGGCTTCCCGGCAAGGCTGGAGAGGCTGGTGCTGGCCGGGGACAGTGCGGGTGGTAATCTGGCATCGACAGTCGCCCACGGCATGCAGCTACAGGACATCCGATCGGTGACTGCGATGTTGTTGTTTTATCCGTCGGTGGATTTCACCTGTTCGAGTCCTTCATATCAAAATCTGAACTCTGGTTATTTGTTGGAGAGCAGGAATATTGACTGGTATTTCGCTCACTATTTTGCAGCAGGTCATGATCGCAGGCGGGCGAGTCCACTGTTCTTCGAGCGGCCTGAATGTTTTCCCAGCTCATTGCTGGTTGCGGCGGGACAGGACCCCCTTGTGGATGAAGGCCAGCAGTTCCATCAGCGCTTAATTCAGGCCGGGGTACGCAGCGAGTATCATCTGGAGCAGGATCTGATTCATGCCTTTTTAAAAATGGGCAGACTGATTCCTGACCGGCTACAGGTCGTCTATCGTGTGGTAGATGACTTTTTGTCGAATATACAGACACAGTAAAGAACTGCGAGAATTCACTGTAATGGCTAAGACACCCGATATACTGACCGCCCAACAGGCCGTTGCCCTGATCAATGACGGTGACAGTGTGTTGTTTGGTGGCTTCATCGGCAGTGTGGTCCCCGAGGAACTGGAAGTCGCCCTCGGTGCGCGATACCGCGAACAGCAATCGCCGCAGAACATCACGGTGATTTATGCGGCTGGACAGGGCGATGGTAAAACCCGTGCACTGAATCACATAGCACAGGAGGGGCTGGTAGCGAAGGTCATCGGTGGGCACTGGGGGCTGGTGCCGGGACTGCAGAAACTCGCCATCGATAATCGAATCCAGGCCTACAATTTACCGCAGGGTGTGATCTCGCATCTGTGCCGTGATATCTCGGCCGGAAAGCCAGGCACCCTGACCAGGGTGGGACTGGGTACCTTTGTCGATCCACGGGTGGAAGGCGGGCGAGTGAATGAGGTAACCACTGAAGATATTGTCGAGGTGGTGGATTTCCGTGGTGAGGAATACCTGTTCTATAAGAAATTTCCCCTTAATATTGCCCTGTTGCGTGGTACCAGCGCAGACGAAGACGGCAATATCACGATGCAGGATGAGGCCCTGACGATCTGTAATCAGGTGGCGGCGGCGGCCTGTCATAACAGTGGCGGTAAGGTCATCGTGCAGGTAAAGGAAATCCTGCCACGGGGGGCTTTACATCCCCAGATGGTGAAAATCCCCGGCATTTATGTCGATGTGCTGGTGGTAAACAGCGATCCCGAACTGCATATGCAGACCTATGATGCTTATCTCGACCCACGTAAAGTCATGCAGGCGCCGGGCGAGCTTGTACTGAATCCAGAAGAATTACATCGCGAACTCGATGCCCGTCGCATCATTGCGCGCCGCGCGGCGATGGAACTAAGACCCGACAGCATCGTGAACTTCGGAATTGGCGCAGCCGAAGATGTGGTGAATGTGGCCTGCGCGGAAGGTATCGATTCTTTTTATACGGCGACCATCGAGGCGGGTGCTATTGGTGGCGCACCCGCGGGTGGTTTGAGTTTCGGTACCTCGATCTATCCACAGGCGATTGTCAGTCAGGATTATCAGTTCGATTTC
This sequence comes from Gammaproteobacteria bacterium, assembly GCA_041601415.1. Classification (GTDB taxonomy): domain Bacteria; phylum Pseudomonadota; class Gammaproteobacteria; order JBFIID01; family JBFIID01; genus JBFIID01. The sequence goes on along the minus strand of JBFIID010000046.1, from coordinate 3,839 downwards.
TACGATGGGGGAGGACTGGATCAGGCCTTCCTTGGTATGGCGCAGGCGGATCAACAGGGTAATATCAATGTCTCTCGTTTTGGCAATCGTATTGCCGGTTGTGGTGGGTTTATCAATATCAGCCAGAATGCGGCGGAGGTCATCTATTGCGGAACGTTTACCGCGAAGGGACTTGAGGTTGTGGTTGAAGCAGGTGAACTGAGGATCATCACGGAAGGCCAGGAACAGAAATTTATTCCTCACGTGCAACAGATAACGTTCAGCGGTGCACATGCCCTGCGACGGGGGCAACGTGTTTTATATGTTACCGAGAGGGCCGTATTCGGTTTGACCGCAAAAGGACTTACCTTGATCGAAATTGCGCCGGGCATCGATCTGGAAAAAGATGTGCTTCAGCAGATGGCTTTTAGACCCGAGATCTCGGAACACCTGAAATTGATGGAGCCGCTGATCTTCAGCGACTCCAGCATGGGACTCAAACAACGCATTGAAGACACCGCCTGATCAGGCTTTTTCCAGCGTCTTTTCCTGTACTTCGATTTTTATCTTGCCATCTTCTTCTGTCACAAATACCTGACCACCGCTCACCAGTTTTCCAAACAGGACTTCTTCGGCCAATGGCTTTTTGATCTCATTCTGAATCAGACGAGACATCGGGCGGGCACCCATCACAGGGTCGTGACCGTGTTCGGCCAGCCAGGTACGTGCAGCATCATCAACTTCCAGTGTGACTTTCTTATCATCCAGTTGGGTTTCCAGCTCGACCAGAAATTTGTCCACCACGTGCGCGATGGTTATTTGATCCAGTGAACTGAAGTGGATGATCGCATCCAGACGATTGCGGAATTCCGGGCTAAAGCTGCGTTTGATCACATCCATCGAATCACCACTGTGATCCTGACGCGTGAAGCCAATCGAGGTTCGGCTCATCTGTTCTGCACCGGCATTGGTTGTCATCACCAGAATCACATTGCGGAAATCGGTTTTACGACCATTCGTATCGGTCAGGCTGCCATGATCCATCACCTGCAGTAGCAGGTTATACACATCGGGGTGGGCCTTCTCGATCTCATCCAGCAATAACACTGCATGAGGGTGTTTATTCACGTCTTCAGTGAGCAGTCCTCCCTGATCGAAACCAACATAGCCTGGAGGTGCACCGATCAAACGCGAGACGGTATGACGTTCCATGTATTCCGACATGTCATAGCGTAGTAGTTCGATACCCATGATGTTGGCGAGCTGTTTACACACCTCGGTTTTACCTACGCCGGTGGGGCCTGCGAACAGGAAAGAACCCACGGGTTTGTCGGTATTACCAAGACCCGAGCGCGACATCATGATGGCAGAGGAGAGGGTGTCGATTGCTTCATTCTGACCAAAGACGACCATCTTGAGGTTACGATCCAGATTTTTCAGCACATCCTTGTCGGAGACACTGATGGTCTTTGGCGGAATGCGTGCGATACGGGCGACAATGTTTTCCACATCGGTAATACCGATGGTTTTCTTGCGTTTTGATGGCGGCATTAGCCACACGTGCGCACCGGCCTCATCGATCACATCGATCGCCTTGTCGGGCAGGTGACGATCGTGCATATATTTTTCGGTTAGTTCAGCCGCTGCACGCAGGGCCTGGTTGGTGTATTTGATCTTGTGGTGCTCTTCAAAACGTGACTTCAGCCCCTGCAGGATCTTTATCGTCTCATCAATGCTCGGTTCATTGACGTCAATCTTCTGGAAGCGTCGTGCCAGTGCCCGGTCTTTTTCGAAGATTCCCCGGTATTCCTGATAGGTGGTGGAACCGATACATTTCAGATCACCGGAGGCCAGCACGGGTTTGATCAGGTTGGATGCGTCCATTACACCGCCGGAAGCGGCACCGGCACCGATAATGGTGTGGATTTCATCAATGAACAGGATTGCGCCTTCCTGTTTATGTAATTGTGCGAGTACAGACTTCAGTCGCTTCTCAAAGTCACCACGGTACTTGGTACCGGCCAGTAGTGCGCCCAGGTCAAGCGAATAGATCACCGCATCGCTAAGTACGTCAGGCACCTCGGCATCGACGATGCGCTTTGCCAGTCCTTCGGCCAGCGCGGTTTTACCGACACCTGCTTCACCCACGTACAGAGGGTTGTTCTTGCGACGACGACAGAGGATCTGCATGGTTCTTTCCAGCTCCTCCTGGCGACCAATCAAGGGGTCAATCTTGCCCTGCAGTGCCAATTGATTCAGATTCGTGGTGTAGGCATCCAGAGGGTTGTTCTTGTTATCGGGTCCATCCCCGTCATCCTCAGTGATACCGCTGACATCGTCTGAAGCATCATCATCGGCGATCCGGGAGATGCCGTGTGAGATGTAATTCACCACGTCCAGACGGGTAATGTTTTGTTGGCCGAGGAAATAAACCGCCTGGGATTCGCGTTCTCCAAAGATAGCGACCAGCACATTGGCACCGGTAACTTCCTTGCGTCCGGAGGACTGTACGCTAAACACCGCACGTTGCAGCACGCGCTGAAACCCCAGTGTTGGCTGGATATCACGTTCGTCATTTTCAGCTATCAGAGGTGAATGTGACTGGATGAAGTCCTGCAGATCCTTGCGCAACTCCTGCAGATTAACCCCGCAGGAGTGCAGAATTTGATGCGCCGTCGGGTTATCAAGCAGGGCCAGCAACAGATGTTCAACTGTCATGTATTCATGACGCTGTTCACGCGCATCACGAAAGGCCTCGTTCAGGGTGGTTTCCAGTTCTTTACTTAACACAGTTGTCTCCTCGTTTGCTTATGCCTGTTCCAGCTCGCACAGCAAGGGATGATTATTTTCGCGTGAATAGTCGTTGACCTGAGAAACCTTGGTTTCCGCAATGTCGTGTGTGTAAATACCGCAAACGCCTTTTCCTTTTGTATGAACCTCCAGCATGATACCGGTTGCAGCATGGCGATTCTTGCCAAAGAAGTGCTCCAGTATGTGAACAACAAACTCCATGGGGGTGTAATCGTCATTAACCAGTACCACCTTGTACAGAGGTGGTTTCTTGAGTTTGGGGCGGGCTTCTTCGAGTGCAAGCCCGTCATCATGGCCTAACAGGGGTTCGTCTGACATTTTTCCAGTTCTTGAGTGTTATACATTAGTTCTAATTATACGATGCAGATTTTCAGATTCCATATTGACATTCAGGAATCGGACAGGTTCTCGACGCCCATCACTTCAATGAATTTTTTCGCGGCCGGAGACAGGCTTTTACCCTTACGTACTATGAGGCCATAGGTGCGTCGCGGGAAATAGTCTCTCAGCGGTATGATGGCCAGTTCTTCATTACCTTCCAGGCAGATACTGGTCGCAATTGATATCCCGAGCCCACGTTTCACGTACTGTTTGATTACCTCCCAACCACCGGCCTCCAGTGAAACCTTGTAATCCACGCCATGCTGCTGAAATATCAGATCAGTGATGCGGTTATTACTCAGATGACGTGGGGGCATGATTAGTTCATAGGGGCTGATGTCATTCAGGGTCACTTTTTCAAGGCGTGTGAGTGGGTGGTCGATGGGGGTCATCAATACCGGTTCATAGGAAAACACCGGGTAGTAGCCCATGTCTGAGGCCCGTTCAGGCATGGTGCCCACCATCAGATCGGCCTCATTGGCTCTCAACATGGCGGTTCCATCACGACCCGTGAGGTTGTGAAGATGAAACTCGACCTGCGGGTAGAGTCGGGAAAACTCCTCAATCACGTCCGGTAATATATAGAGCAGGGTGGACTCACCGGCCGCCACAACCAGCCTGCCGGTCACCTTGTTAGTACACTGCTCCATAAAAACCTCAGGCAAGGT
>JBFIID010000045.1:0-11736 GCA_041601415.1 Gammaproteobacteria bacterium | reverse complement strand
TTTTCCATGGTGGTGGTGATCGCATAGTGCTGCCGGGTCAGGGACTCATGCACCGCTGCGCCGCGTATGCCTGATTGCATGGCCTCCATTGCCGGGACGATGGCGACAGCCAGTATGAAGGTGGCGACCAGTACCTCGACGTAACTGAAGCCATGTAGTCTGGAGCGGTTATCTGGCCTTACGTTATTCATTGCAGCGTGACCCGTCCGGTCATTGGCGCGATAGAGATGACCTTTTGCTGGCCCCCGTAGCTGAGGGTTATGGTGCCGGTGTTGAGCATAAAGTCGGTGCCACCGCTAGTGGTTTTGGGCATGCCGTCTGCGCTGAAATCGAGAGAGGTCGAACTTGTCGCCGCGCCGTTAAAGGTATAACTCGCGCTCAATAAATCTACGCCGGATACGTGCGCGTCGGTGTTTAACTGAATGTCGTAGAGTTTTTTGCTGATCGGGTGGCGAACATCAAAAATCGGGGTTGTGACGGGCAGGCGATAAACGCGTATCTGTTCATCTGTTGAAATGGTCTGAATGCCGTGTGCTACCCCCGTACGTTTTGCCTCATCGCGGGCAAAACGAATTGCCCTTGCGATTTCGTCTGCGGCTACGCCCAGTTTGTGCGAGTCAGTGTTGTTGAAACTGGGTATCGCCACGGCTGTGACGATACCCACTATGGCCACCACCAGACCGATCTCAAGAAGGGTATAACCACCCTGTTGATTCACGATCGGCCACCGCTCAGGAGGAGTAAACGGTGTCTATCGGGCCTGGTGTGCGGCGATATTGACGATCAATTTGCCGGTCTTGGTATCGTATTTCCAGCCACCCGGATCACCCGCTGTGGCGGTCATATTCAGGTCACCTGCAACCACGACCTCAATTGTGGCGACTTCCTTGAAAGGATCCGCTGGCATGGTTGGTTTCTTGATATAGGGGCCGAACTTGTGGTTGGTGGCGTCGCTGATGGAACAGGCACCACCCTGAAGGTCGGTGAAGTTAGACAGCTGTTGCAACAGGGCGGCCTGACCCTGGGCACCCGCACCACCGGTACCTGCGCCCGGTGTACCGGTACAGGCGGCACTCGGAACCGCGGTGAGATCACCAGGGTATTCACCGTGTTGCTGGAAATACAGGTCAATCGCAGAGCGCATATTGGCCAGGGTGCTGTCTACCGCAGCCAGTTTGGCATCTTCGGTAGTGGCACTGAACTGTGGCACCACGATGGCGGCCAGAATGGCCAGAATAATGACGACGATGAGCAGTTCTACCAGGGTGAAACCCTTCTGGATGGACTGCCGGATAATGTTCTTGTTCATGCTGTGCAACTCCTGAGTGGATTTATTAGACACACTATGTATATCGACATTGATAACGGCTTCTTTAATAGGAATTGCGACATTTTTTGGGTCTGAAGCCGTTTTTTTGTGATCTATTTGGGTTTTTGAACGATAAAGTCGATTGATTAAACACATCTGTGTATCGACCTTGAAAACAGCTTCTTTAACAGGGTTTATGACAATCTTCAGGTCTGGCGTGTTTTTATCTGATCCCTGTCGATTTACCCGCCGCCGATGACACTTTTCGCTGAAAATTAACGAATTGAACTGGATAGCTTGAAGATCGGCAGGATCAGGGAGCTGACCAGCAGACCAACGACCACGCCCATGATCAACAGCATTATGGGCTCGACAATCTTGGCCAGGGTCTTGAGCTTTTTATCCAGTTCCTTCTGGTAGTGCGTGGCGATTCTGGCCAGCACCATCGGTAGATTACCGGTGGACTCGCCGGTAGTAATCATCTGTTTTACCAGTGGTGGAATAAATTCGGCGCGGGAAAAACCAAGATGAAAGTTGCGTCCCTCATTGACGTGATCGCGAATGCCCTGCATGAAGTCCCGGAATAGCAGGTTGCTCACCGCCGTACGCGCTGAATCCAGTGCTTCCAGCATGGGTACACCGTTTTCCAGCGAAAGCCCCAGCACACGCATACTCTGAATCAGATAGACCTGCATGAAGATGTCTTTAACCAGTGGCAGTTTCATCTTGAACCAGTCGAGAAAACGACTGCCAGTATTACTTTTGAACCACAGAAAGGCGCCCAGCATCAGACCGGCGCAGGCGATTAGCAAGGCCCACCACCATTGCAGGATCAACTGACTCAGCCACATTAGAAACACGGTGGTAACGGGTAACTGGTCATGGATTGATGAGAACATCTCCCCAAATTTTGGGAATACCACGACCAGTACAAACACCACGACGAGGATCGAAAAAACAATCAAAAAGGCGGGGTAGGTAAAGGCCGACACCAGTGTTGCGCGTAATTCCTCGCGCTGATGCTCCATCTCCAGCAGGTGATTCAGCACGGTGTCCATGTAGCCGCCACCCTCACTGGCGGCGATCAGACTCACATAGGTCGGGGAGAATGCCTCCGGGTGCTGTGCCAGTGCCCAGGAAAAGGTTTTGCCCTCTTCAATGGCGTCGCTGATGCTGGTGAGGATTTCCCGCATGCGTGGTTTTTCGGTTTGACTGGCGAGGGTCTCAATGCTGCTGTGCAGATCGCTACCGGTTTCCAGCAGTAATGCCAGTTGCTCGGTAAACAGCATGACGTCTACATTCTTTACACCCGAGACGAAGAGGTCTTTGTTTTGAATACCTGCCGCTGTGTCTTTTGTCTGGCTAACAGCAGGGGGTGAGGTGTTGAGTTCGAGTGCCATCAGATTGTCCTAGCCAAATTCCACTACACGCGAGATTTCATCTAAGGTGGTTCGTCCTTCCAGTACTCTTTGCAGACCGTCGTCAAACAGCCTGGCAACATTATTCTCGGCCAGATAGGCGGCGAGTTCATCGCGAGTGGGACTGCTGATCATGAGTTTTTGTAAGCCGGAGTTACAGGGCAAAATTTCATGTATTGCCATGCGCCCCCGGTAGCCGGAGTCGTAACAATGCGAACAGCCGCGTCCCTTCATCAGTCGCACCTGACCCTGTGTCTGCCAGTTATAACGCTCGATTAGATTCGGTGGCGCGACATAAGATGTTTTGCATTCCGGGCAGATGGTACGCACCAGTCGTTGCGCGACCACACCAATCAGCGCCGAGGACAGCAGGAAGGGTTCTATACCCATCTCCAGCATGCGGGTGATGGCTCCAGCGCTTTCATTGGTGTGCAGGGTCGATAGCACCAGATGCCCGGTAAGCGCGGCTTGCACCGCAATTTCTGCGGTTTCCTGATCACGGATTTCGCCGACCATGACGATGTCGGGGTCCTGGCGCAAGACATGTTTCAGCAGTTTTGCGAAGCTCAGACCGACCTTGTCGTTGACCTGATTCTGATTCACGATATCAAGCTGATATTCCACCGGGTCTTCAATCGTCACGATACTTTTTTCAATGCTGTTGAGATGATTGATCGCGGCATACAGGGTGGTGGTCTTACCGCTACCGGTTGGGCCGGTAACCAGTACCAGACCGTGGCTGCGTTTGAGCAGATTCGAGTAGGTCGTCTTGATTTCGTCGTGCATACCCAGTTTGTCAATCTCCAGAATACTCTGGTTCTTGTCGAGTACGCGAAGTACCAGTTTTTCACCGAAGATGCCGGGCAGTGAGGAGAAGCGTAGATCGACGACACGGCCCTGGGTATTCACCTGGATGCGTCCATCCTGCGGCAGACGGCGTTCGGCGATGTCCAGATTCGCCATGACCTTTAGACGTGAGACGATCGCCGGGTGCATTTCCAGTGCCGGACTCATTAGTTCATACAGGATTCCGTCGATACGAAAACGCACGCGACATTTGCTGCGTGAGGGTTCTATGTGAATGTCGCTGACGTTATCCCTGATCGCACGCTGGATGATCGCGTTGACCAGATTAATCACCGGGCTACCCGTGGCCATTTCATCAATGAAGGTGTAATCGTCAGGGATAAGACTCTCGACCACCTCCAGATCATCCTGCATGTCGCCGATATAGTCGTTGATATCGACATCGTTACCGGAAGGGTCGTTCTGCAGATTCATTATTTCATCAGACAGAACCAGAATAGGGCTGACATGCAGTCCGGTTTTTTCACGCACTTCGTCAATACTTGGCATTGCCTGTGGGTCGGCGGTCGCCAGGATCAGTTTGTCGCGCACCTTGAACAGGGGCAGCACTTTAAGACGCCGCGCGGTCTCTTTGTCCAGCAATTTGAGTACATCAGGGTCAAACAGACCCGCACGCAGGTGCACATAAGGGATGCCCAGTTGTTTACCAAGTAGGTTGAACATATCCGACTCGCTGACCCATTGCTTGTCGATAATGATACGGCCCATGCGTTTGCCGGTTTCACTCTGTAGACTGATCGCCTGTTCTATCTGATCTTCACTGAGCAGGCCTTCATCGACCAGCATGTCACCGAGGCGTTTAAGCTCTGGTTTGCGGTTATATTCACGCGGGTTTTCTGCGTGCTTGCCGGAGCTGTCGCTGATATGAATGAAACGCACCAGATCGGTAATCCACAGGGCATCGCGATTGACCAGATTGACGTTTTCCAGACTCATACGACCACCAACCCGAAGCAACATGTCGTGACAGTCCAGCAGGGTTTCCATCGCGGTACTGTTCAGGGTCGGGATATTCACCAGATCGATGGCGACCTGGATATCATGGTTGGCGACACAGTCACTGACCATCTGGCGCAGGGATTCCTGCACCGACTTTTCAGACAGTGAACGTGTTGGTGCGAAGTAGCTGGTGACACCGATACGGGTGTGGAGTACGTCGGGCTGGCTGGCTGTTGCAGTTTCTACCAAGTGTCTGGCCTCAGGACGAAGCGTCCATTGAATTGACTTCACTTAGTACGCTATTTTTTTTCTGCCGAAAAGCGCCGGGTTTTCTTTTTCCCAGATCAATCTCAAAGGGTTCGGGTTTGCTCAGGATATAACCCTGCACATAGTCAACGCCGATCTTGATCAGGCACTCTATAGTGGCCTCGTTTTCGACAAATTCTGCGATCGTTTTAAGCCCCATGGTGTGACCAATCTGATGAATAGATTCGACCATCGCGTGGTCGACCGGATCATTAAGCATGTTCTTTACAAACTGACCATCAATTTTCAGGTAATCCACGGGCAGGTTTTTCAGGTATGAAAATGAGCTCATGCCACTGCCAAAGTCATCCAGGGCAAAAGAACAGCCGATTTTCTTTACCGCTTCAATAAAGCCCAGAGCCTGAGTCAGGTTGATAATGGCAGCGGTTTCCGTGACCTCGAAACAAAGTCGCGAGGGTTCAATACAACTGTCTTCAATGGCAAGTGCAACAAAATCGATAAAGCCTTCATCACACAGGGATTGACCGGAAAGGTTGATGGCACAGGAGACCTTGTCTTTTTGCCCCTGCTTGTCATCCTCTTCCATGGTTTTCAGCGTGGTGGATACTACCCAACGGTCTAGCTTGGACATGAGGTCAAAACGTTCGGCAGCAGGGATAAAGCCAAAAGGAGGAACAATATCGCCTTTTTCATCGATCATACGCAGCAGAATTTCATAATGTTCCGGGTTATCAATGGCCGGGTTTATCGGTGCGATGCGTTGACGGTAGATCCTGAAGCGATTCTCTTCAAGCGCATTGTTAATGCGGCTGATCCAGAGCATGTCATCCTTATGGCGTGACATGGACTGGTCTGATTTTTCGTAGATGCGTACCCGGTTGCGTCCCATTTCCTTGGCCGTATAGCAGGCGATGTCTGCATGTGCCATCAATGCCTCCGCATTGGTCGTTTCACTGGAGATTTCGACCACCCCAATGCTGACACTGTTATTAAACATCTTGTCCAGATGAACGAAACGGAAGGCCTTTATTCGATCGCGAATTTTCTCTGCGATAGAGATTGCCTTGGTGAGGGGGCACTGTTCCAGAATAATGCCGAACTCATCGCCACCCAGACGACCGAGTGAATCACTGTTACGCACCATGGCATTCAGTAATGCGCCCAGTTGGGTCAATAATTTATCCCCGGCATTGTGGCCCGAGACATCGTTAATCACCTTGAACTGATCGATATCGAGATAGAGCAGGGCGGCGACCACATCTTTTTCGCTGCAGGAATGTACCGTCTGTTCCAGTCTGTTTTCGAAACCCTCACGGTTTAGCAAACCCGTCAGAGAGTCACGCCGGGATTGAATGATCTTGGAAATATCGGCCGCGATGACTTCATTTAGTTTTCTATCGCTGTTGGTGAAGTCGATGCGCGATTCGTGATTCGCAACGACCAGTATTCCGTATAACTGTCCCGTGGCCTTGAGGATCGGTGTTGCGATCAGTTTATAGGGGATGTTGAGTTTCGGGTCCATCCAGTCGACGGTCTCATTGCGATTGACCACCAGTGTTTCATGGGTGGAACGCAGGATTGAATAAAGCTGGCCTTTGAATTTGTTGACAATTCGATCCAGGGTATTGAGTGGAATGTCATGTCTGCTCTTGACCATGCACAGATCATCTTCCGGCACGATCATGGCGACCAGATCTACATTCATGTATTCACTGCAGTTATCCACGATGCCATGCAGGATCTCGGTTTCACTCTGTTGTTCGTGATCCTTTACGTTGCCATCCATGCCATACAGCAGGTTCAGTTCTTCATAACGGGCGGCCAGTTCTGCCGACATACCCTGTAGCGCCTGATCCCGCGAGTAGTCATGTTCGATGATCTGCGCGATATCTTTCAAGGTGCTATAGGTAACCCTGCAGTGTTCAGGAGAGAGGCTGCGTTCCAGGGTGCATATCAGGGAGCAAACCCAGAACTGTTGTTCATCGGCACCAAGCCTGATCGGGGTGAAAAACAGCATGCCAAAATGTCTGGCATGGTATTTAAACTCGGCGGCCTGTTTTTGTTGCCACTGGATGCCGCTATCGTTCATTTCCCCGACGGCATCCAGCAAAGTAGAGTTTGTTTCAGCAAACTCGGTGTTCTTCAGTACGCCCTCCGCATCGATCAGTCCGATGATCGAGGGACAGTCTGCAGCCCGTTCCATGATGGACTGGTAGCGCGAAAGTTGCAGTTCTTCGATGACATTATCCATCGGACTGAATCGCACTGAAGTAGTCATTCAGATAGGTTGACAGCCGTCGCAGGCTGAGAGGCTTTTCCATAAATTTAGCGTTGGGAAAGGACTCTGACCAGGTTCTCAGTTCATGATCGGTACGTGAGGTCATGATGATCATCAGCGGCCGGTAATCACCCGGATCGGATTCAATCGCGCTACACAGTTCCTGGCCGCTCATTTTCGGCATCTGAATATCGGTTACCAGTACGTCAGGATGCTCTTTATCGATCACCGTGAGCGCCTGTGCGCCATTCGATGCGCTGATGATGCGGTATCCGAAGCGCGCCAGAAACTGTTTGATCACGTGGATTACGTGCGGTTCATCATCAACGATGAGGATGGTGTTCATGGCTAGACGGCCTCCTTGATAAAGCTGGAACTCTTGTTGATGAAAATATTGAAGGTGCTGCCCTGCGCCTGACTCGTATCCAGGGACACAGAGCCATGGTGCAATTCGATAATTTCCCTGGCCAGCGCCAGTCCCAGTCCGTGTCCGTTGCGTGCACGAACATCATCACTGTCTGCGCGGTAGAATTTTTCGAATATATGCCCCGCATCCTCCGCGCTGATGCCGATACCGGTATCACTGATACAGATCGTGTAGCGGTCATCCTCATCAAGTACCTCCAGGCTGACGGAACCGCCCGGCTTGTTGTACTTAACCGCATTGGAAAGGAAGTTATTCAGGGCAATGCGCATGAGATCCTTGTCAATCTGCACGGCACCCAGGCTACGCGGCAGGTTCAGGTTAAAGGTCAGGTTGTCACTTTTGCCACTGCGAGAAATACTGTTAAAGGTATCTTCGATGAATTCGCCCAGTTTCACCCGTTGTTTATTCAGGGCGATACTTCCGGCTTCGATCTTGGTAATGCTTAACAGATTGGAAATCAGTTGAGCGAGTCGTTCTATCTCGTCATTGATCACATTGATGGTATCGATACGTGCCTGCGGGTCTTCGTGCGCTTCGAGCAGGTTTTCGGCATACATGTGAATCACGTTCAGTGGTGATTTCAGTTCATGCGCAACATGACCAATGAATTCATCACGTGCCTGACTGGCCAGTTTTGCCTCTGTGTTGTCGTGGAATACCACCAGCGTGCCGAAGATGTCATCGCGATCCTTCGGGGTGAAGAGGGGATAGGCACTGACGGCGATTGACTTTCCCGGGTTGGAGGCGGGTGTGAACTCGAAGCTCTCCGAACGGCGCAGACGTGTGACGTTGCTGTGATATCTGGCCAGCAGGCTTACCACTTCCTTATTGTCACACCACTGGTGGGGCAGGTGACCAATGATTTTCCCGCTTTCGATGCCCAAAATTGACTCCACCATGGCATTGGCGAAGGTTGTCTTGCCGGATTCATCCATCACGATTACCGCATCGGGCAGACACTGCAGGGCAGATTCTATGCGTCGTCGTTGATAGGTCAGCACCAGACTCGATTCCTGGGCCAGTGAGTTCTGCTGGTTCAGGGTCTCCATGCGGTCACTGACCATACTGACGAATTGATTGAATTTGCCGATGAAATCGCTGAATTCGCCAGAACTATCGAGCTTCATGGTCTGTAGCTGTCGGGATTGCAACAGGTCTTCTATTTCCTGGCTGGCAGCGCGCAGGGGACGCATTTCGCGGCGGAACAGCAGGTAGAAGAAGGGCACCAGCAGAAATATGGGCAGCGCCAGCGTCGCAATCAATGAGATTTCGGAACGGTCTGGCCAGTAACCGGGTTCAAAATAGCCGACCCGAATCTGTCCCGCTAATGTCCCGGCATCCATCAGAGGTGCGCGAAATTCAATAATATTACGTGCGCTATCACGCAGACGGTGTTCTGTGACCCAGAGTGAAGGTACAGGCGTGTTGCCCTGTTCTGGAATCAATACGCCATTGGCAGTGATACTGGCCAGGGGCGCGCCGCTGGTATCAACCAGAACCGTATAGGCGAAATTGGGGTCTTTCTGGCTGTTAATCAGCTGCAGGCTATTACTGCCCCTGTTTTCCTTGATCAGGGCATCGAAGGGCATGCTGGATAACAATCGAGCCAGCCCGCTCGCCTGGCTTTGCACCAGATCCATGCGCTGTTGCTTGTTATTGGTATAGAGAACACCGGTAATGGTTCCAATCACCAGCAGGGTCACCAGAATCATCAACAATCCGACTCTATCACCCGCCCATTTTTGCACATTCATTGACAGTCTTCCCGCCAGATACAGAAGTAGTACTACTTCTATCGTCAATCCCGGCAGGGACTTGAGGACTAACTAGGCTACCGCGAGCACCAGCCTGTTCACCTTGATAACAGGGGCCTAGAGGCTGCCGAGGATGCGATCTGCGACGCGGAAGGCATTGGCATAGATGGTCCAGGTGTAGGGCACACTGCCACCGGTGGGCATGAAGCTGCCATCGGTGACGTAGAGGTTTTCCACATCATGGGCACGGCAGTCCGCATTTAGCACCGATGTGTTCGGATCATCACCGAAACGGCAGCCTCCAGCGACCAGATTAGCGGGGGGAGAGCCACTGACGCTGGAACGCACGTTTCTCGCGCCCATTTGTCGCAGTACGCGCTCGCCGCGCTGGCTCAGGTATTCGCCGACGCGCAGATCGTGGGGGTGATAGCCGATACGCACTTTGGCCACCGGTGAACCCCATTTGTCGCGTACCTCCGGATCAAGACTGACGTAACAGTCATCGGTGGGTAGCCAGTCGCAGAAGACCTCAAACTGTAGATAACGCGCATCATTAAAATAGGATTTGAGCTGGCGCTTCAGCGGTTTGCCCCACAGCAGGCCGTCATCTCCCCATTTTTGCGCATTCGCGCGGTTGATGGCATTCGGATGTTTGAACAGGAAATCAATGGTGCCGCCCTTGGCCGCAGCACCGAATTCGTCATCCTCGATGTAATACCAGTCCTGTACGGCACGATTCACGAAGGGGCCGCGAATCTTGAGCTGTTGCTGGCGGAGTTCATCCAGATCCTCGTAGGCGATATCGCCGGTGCCAGAACCACCCGCCGAAAACAGCAGGTTTCGCCCGACCTGTTGGTTATTATTGGCCAGACCATTGGGGTGTCGGGGGCCGGTAGACATTAACAGCAGACGCGATGTCTCGATTGCCTGACAGGCCACCACATAGCGCCTGGCGGTGATCTGTTGCTGTTTGCCCTGCTGGTCGTAGTAACGCACGGCGGAGACATTGCCACTGGCGTCACTGTCCAGATGAAACACCTTGGCATGCGGAATCACCGTACAGTTACCGGTTGCCACGGCGTGGTTAAGCAGGGCTGCGCGGGAACTGCCCTTGGCGCCGGTGGCACAGCCGTAGCTGCCACAGTAATTGGAATAGGAGCAGCCCTGACGGCCCATCGCCGCGCTCGGCAGAATCGCACGCGGCACAGGAATAGAGTGATAACCCAGCGCACTGCAACTCTGATCGATCCAGTCAGAGATCGGGTGTTCCTGGGTCGGTGGGTAGGGGAAGTCCGGTGTCGAACGGGGTTCCTGCCAGGGGTGATCAACCACTCGACCCGAGATCCCGACGACTTGTTCAACCTTGCTATACCAGGGTTCCAGATCGGCGTAGTCGATCGGCCAGTCGGCGACATTCGCGCCCTTTATGGGGCCAAAGCTGGATGCCAGTTTGAAGTCTTTGGGTTTCAGACGATGAAAAAAACCGCTCATGAAATTAGATGAACCACCGACGCAGTTACCGTTCCAGAAATCCCAGCCAGACTCGGAGGTCGGTTCGCCGACCCAGTCTCCGTCTGCATCGGTGTCTTCGATTACGTGCTGTTCGTCGTTCAGGTTTGGGGTGTAGGTGGAGCGACGGCAACAGGCCAGTTCGTCCTTGAAGAAATCTTCTTCCTTAAACCAGGGGCCCTTTTCCAGCACCACAACTTTGTGACCGGCCTCGGCCAGGGTCAGCGCGACGGGCCCACCACCGGCACCACTGCCAATGATGCAGACATCAAAATCATTCATGCTTTGTGCCATTTATATCAGTTCCCGTTTACGTTGTTTTTCGGTGGGGCGTGGAAAGCCCGGCTGATGTTCCAGCCATTGCCAGCCGATCATGTCTGTATTGCCGCCATAGACCGGATCACTGAGCAGTGCCTCGAATAAATACATGAGCAGACTGGCCAACCAGTTTTCACCGGCACGACTCTGCTCGATCTGACGCAGTGCCTGTTCTTTCCGGGTTTCGTCCAGGGCAATAAAGGGCTGCTCATATTTGCTTGCGGTGAAATCATTTAACCAGCCGACACCATTGAGGATAAACTGTTTTTCACTCGCATCGGTGGCGCTGTCGTCCAGTGTCCAGCGCAGATAAGCCAGCGCATTGATATCACGCGCACCGGGTGATGCTTCATCGGCAGGGAACAGATGCTCCTGCACCGCATCCAGAGTCAGCCAGGGATCGGCAAGTGTTTCCGTTTGCTTGTTGCTGGCGGCCTGAGCATGGCGTGTGCCGAGCAGTGGCAGGCCATTGATCAGCAGCAGTCCTGCGCTCATTTGCTGCATGAAGCGTCGACGTGTCGGTTGTAAGGCCCTGAGCTCATGGCACACCGCCCGTAATTCGTCCTGCCAGTTAATCCTGTTTTTTTGATTGCGCTCGCGTCGTATCGTCATGGCTGATTATTACCTGTCGCGTCCGGGCCCCATTGTTG
>JBFIID010000044.1:0-11984 GCA_041601415.1 Gammaproteobacteria bacterium | reverse complement strand
CTGATAATGATCGATTTCCTGCCCGCGGCGTATCGCTATACCGCGTGCGAAATTATCGATCAGACCGGCCTGTACAATACCCCAGATACCCTGTACATCAGGGCTTTTTACGCTGCGTACATAGAATACAGAGTCTTCCGCGTCGGCTTCATTCACCAGCAGTAATTCACCAACAGTGGTTGAATCCAGATGGTAGGGACGGGTGATCACCCTGACGGTCTGAGCGCTGTCTTCAGATTGTTCGTTCTGTAGCTCGGCGACGGTCAGAATTTCAATATGCTCGACTTTCTGAACGATGCTGACGGGTTGTTCGGCGACCGTTGCGTACTGCTGTCTTAGCTCATTGATCGAAAGTTCGCGTACCTCATCATCTTCCAGTATGCGAATGGTCTGTTCCAGGTTTCCGCCGGCCTGCAGGATCAGTCGCTTCGGTGTGGTCATTACGATCTGCTCGGTTTCCCTGACGACGGTGATGGGTGATTCAGGGTGAATCGCCGGATCGGAGAGGAGGTCTTCAATACTCCTGCGCTCAACTGCATTATCCGGGATCAGGGAGATCGTTTGTGTGCTGCGAACAAAATTATCGGCGTCTTCAACCGCAACGGGTTCCATTTCACGCTCGCTAATATCACGAATGTAGGCGATAGCTTCCTGATCAAGTGCATTTTGAGGTGACGCTGCAACAAGCGGCGGAATCACCGCGCTATCACCCGATGGGACTGTCGTTTCAGGGGAAATTGATACCGCAGGCAAGCCAGCTGGCTTGCCTGGGTGTTCAGACGGTTTCAGATAAAAATAGGCAAGAGCAAGCAGTACGAGAACAAGTAAAAATGCTAACGCACTGCGCATAGAACCGGGGGTCAGGCAGGTCCGCTGATATAACTTTCCAGTTGTTTGATGAGATATTCCTTTTCCTCAATCATGCTGGTCAGCAGATCCTTAATCGAAATAATGCCGATCAGTGTGCCGTTCTCGATCACCGGTAGATGGCGTATATGATGTTCAGACATCACCCGCATGCAGTCACTAACCTTATCGGCAGGGCCAACACAGAGCGGCTTTGGGGTCATGATGTCTTTTACCGTGGTATTACGCGATGAAAGATCTTTCAGCGCTATCTTGGTGGTGTAGTCGCGTTCAGAGAAAATGCCAACCAGCTTACCGTTGTCAAGTACCGGCATCGCTCCGATTCTGTGCTCAGCCAGCACCGAAATAGCGTCGTATACTGTCGTGTCAGGGCCTGTTGTCTGTGTCTCTGTACCCTTGGTATCCAGTATTTGGCGTACTGTTATCATCTTGTAGGAACCTCCACCTGGTTTAATATCCTGAGTTAAGGATAGGGCTGTCTCGATAAAAATGGAATCAGACGGATGTCCTGTTTTTCCAGTGCAATCATCGGGCTAACCGAGTTATTTTTTATATGGTGGCGCATAGTTTGGCATTCTAATACAGCGATCACAATATGAAGCTCGCGTTGTAGACTTTAGTGCTACCGGAAAACTACAATTTCATTTACTATGCTGACATAAGCCTTGAATAAATAGCAGAAAATCATCACTAAACGCACATGCTCCTGCTATCTCCACCGATAATCAGAAGATACCAATGACGGATATCAGACCGGAAAAACTGGGTAAATACGAAGTTAGAACCGAACTGGATCGCGGCAGTATGGGTATCGTCTATCTAGGACATGATCCCTTCATCGACCGCCCGGTAGCGATCAAGGTTGCGTTGGCCGAATCTCTTAATGACGAAGAGTCCGGTGATCAATACCGCAAGATGTTCTTCAATGAAGCCCACACGGCGGGCAAACTAACCCACCCGAATATCATTAATATCTTTGATGCAGGGGTGGATGGTGAGACCTGTTACATCGTCATGGAATACGTCACGGGCGGACGAACGCTTAAGCCTTATTGTTCAGCAGAAAACCTGTTGCCGATCGAAAAAGTCGTGGAAATAATTTTCAAGTGTGCAAAGGCTCTGGATTATGCGCACCGTCAGGGCGTGATACACCGCGACATCAAACCGACCAACATCCTCTTCACGGAGGATGAAGACGTCAAGATTGGTGATTTCAGCATCGCACACATCGCCAAAATGGATTCTACGGAAACCATGCCGATGGGCATGGTGGGCTCACCACGCTATATGTCGCCTGAGCAGGTCTGCGAAGACTATGTCACCAACCAGACGGATATCTTTTCACTCGGTCTCATCATGTATGAGCTACTGACGGGTAAACATCCGTTTGCGGCAGATAACTTTTCCCGCCTGGTCAATCGCATCATGAATGACGCGCCGACACCACTGAAAGAAATTCGTACCGATGTACCCGACTATCTGAACGATATTGTGATGAAGGCGCTGGCCAAGGATCGTACCCAGCGTTATGCCATGGGACTGGATCTGGCCTCTGATCTGAGTAAATCATTTAGCAACCTTGAGCAGCCGCAGGAAGATATCAGTGCTCAGGAGAAGTTTAATGCGGTCAAGGAACTGGACTTCTTCCTCGGGTTTCCAGACGCGGAGCTGTGGGAGATTGTGCGAGCCAGTACCTGGCAGGACTACCGGGATGCTGATGAGATCATCATCGAAGGTGATCTGGATGACTCCTTCTACATCATTGTCTCAGCGGCGGTGACGGTCAGAAAAGGCCACATGAATCTGCGCACCCTGCAACAGGGCGACTGCTTTGGTGAAATGGGCTACCTGGCCAAGACCAAGCGTACCGCTACGATCATTGCCGAAGGCCATACCTCATTACTGAAAATCAATTCCACCGTGATAAGCCAGGTGTCTCTCAACTGTCAGGTGCGTTTCCTCAAGGTCTTCCTGCGCACCCTTATTCATCGTCTATCTGTGACGACGGAAAAAGTCACCCGAGATGACCTGCTGTCCTCGCAGGATGAAATATAGAACAACAGCCTGATCCAAAGCTGGCTAATAAAAAAATCCCTCGTCGCAAGAGGGATTTTTTTTGTCTGCGATTTCATTGTTATAAAAGAAACCTTAAAGAGTGGAGGCCGGGGCTGGAATTTAACCAACCTAATCGGCGTTGCAGGCCACTGCAGATGCGTCCCTGCCACCCAGCCGTTGAAACGGTTTTTACATGAATTATACAGTCCTCAGTTAAGCACGCCGCTCAACAAAGAGAACGTTTAGAGAATTTTTTCTTGAATGTTCTCCTAATGTTCTCTATTCTCGGTAGAGAACATTAGGAGAACAAAATGACGCCACTACAGGAAAAGATACTCCAGTTTATTACCTTCACCATCAATGACGAAGGCCATTCCCCAACCCTGAACGAGATCGGCGAGGCTGTCGGGGTGAACTCCCGAGGCACTATTCACCGCTATGTGCAGGAGCTGATCGAGATGGGTCAGTTGCAGCGCAATCCACGCGGCTGGCGCGGGTTGCGCCTGGCAGGTGAAGTGCCAGCACGACACGCACGCCTGCCACTGGCCGGACGGATTGCCGCCGGCAAGCCGATCGAGGCGATCTCGGGTACTGAGGAGATCGATTTTACCGAACTGTTTGTCGCCGATGATCGCTATGCGCTTATGGTCAAGGGAGATTCCATGATCGACGCAGGGATTCTGGATGGTGATCTGGTGATCATCCGCAGCAGCGATACCGCGCGGGAACACGAGATCGTGGTCGCCCTGATCGACAACGAAGAAGCGACCCTGAAGCGTTATCAGCAGCAGGGCGATCAGGTCATGCTGATCCCGGAAAACAGTGAAATGGCGCCGATGATGTATGCCGCCGAGCGGGTCAGCATTCAGGGTGTGCTGGTTGGCCAATTACGCACCTATTAATGCGATCAGGGCCAGATGAAGCAAGATCCTTCCCATTGGCAGCGGGCCATCCTGCTGGTCGATATGAATGCCTTTTTCGCCTCGGTGGAACAACGGGATCGGCCAGAATGGCGTGGTCGCCCGGTGGCGATCACCAACGGCCAGCAGGGAACCTGCATCATTACCAGCTCCTACGAGGCTCGGGCCTGTGGCATACACACCGGTATGCGGCTCAAACGTGGACGCCAACTGTGCCCGGATCTGATCCAGTGCGCGGCGCGTCCGCAACGCTATGCACAGGTCTCGTCGGCCATCATGCAGGCCCTGCAAACCATCAGTCCCGAGATAGAAATATTTTCCGTCGATGAGGCCTTCCTCGAGGTCACCCGTTGCCAGCGTCTGCTGGGCAGCCCGGAACAGATCGCACGACGAACCAAACAGGTCGTCTATGCGGCCAGTGGTGTGCTCTGTTCTGTCGGTGTCAGTGGTGATAAAACCACCGCCAAATATGCCGCCAAACTGAACAAGCCCGATGGACTCACCGTGATCCCCCCCTGGCAGGCACGAGAGCGTTTGCGTGATGTGCCGGTGACAGAACTGTGCGGTATCAATCGCGGCATCGGTGGTTTCCTGGCACAGCACGGCGTGCACAACTGTGGCGACATGGAAAAACTGCCGATCAGTGTACTGGCCGCACGCTTTGGAAATCCGGGGCGACGCATCTGGCACATGTGTCAGGGTCAGGATCCAGCATCGCTGGTGACACAGGTGGCGGCACCCAAATCTATCGGACATGGCAAGGTCATGCCGCCCGATACCCGTGACAGGGAAACCCTGATTCTCTATCTATTACATATGAGTGAAAAAGTTGCTGCACGACTGCGGCGACATGAACTACAGGCCTCACGTTTTTATGTGGGGTTTCGTACCGCGGATGGCTGGTTGGCCGATGTGTTGCGCGCGGAGGCCTTGCTGGATGACAGTCGCCCGATCATGGATCTGTGCCACCGCTTTCTGCAACGCCGTTGGCGGGGGCAGGGCGTCCATCAGGTACAGATCACCGCACAGGATCCACAACCCGCACGTAATCAGACGGACATGTTTGCACCTGAAATGAATGCCACAGAAATCAATGGCGTGATGGATAACATCAATCAACGCTACGGGGAGTTCACCCTGAGTCCGGCACGGCTACTGAAACGTTCCAGCATGCCCAACGTCATCGCGCCGGCATGGAAACCGTTTGGTCATCGCGAAACCATCCTTGGCCCAAAACTGGAACAAGAGCTGGCCCAACAGCAGGATAAAGACTGATGTGCGGTGGTGTTTATTACACCCATCAGGGGCAGGATGTGCGCGTCTATTTTCCCAACCCGAAGGCGCAGTTACCGGTACGAACCAAAACGGGGAGTGCCGTGCTGTTGCCCTGGGGGCGACGCCGTGAACAGGAGGGTCGGTTGCCCATGGGCGGCTGGGCAAGGCTGGACTCCATCTATGCCGGGCGCTGGGATCGCTGGCAACCAGTGCCGGTCAAACTGATAACAAAAAGTTTTATGGAAAAGGATCTGGAAGCCAACAGCCACTGGATCGATCTGACACGCGGACAATGGATACAGGGCCTGATCGCCAGAGACAAATACGAACAACGCGTTTATGTGGTGACCATCGAACCGGAAATGTCGGATGCGATGTATGCGAGATGGCCGAGGATTATGAATGGGTGAATGTTCTATTTTGCTTACGAATACTCTTATTAAGACAAAACTCTCTCAACACAAAATCAGGCTCAAATAGTCTGAAACTTTCGAATTATTCTTAAAAAACACCCCATATGGGTGACGTTGGAATGGCTTTGTTTATCTAGAATTTTTGAACAGGGCAATTCGGCTATGTTTGTTAGTTTTTCAATTTAGCAATGTAAGGATAGTTCGGCACAGATGTGAGCATCTTCTTTTATAGAGGCGATGACAGTGATTGTTGTCATTTTTTTTCTAAATGTTGCAAGTCTGTCAGGAGAGGTGAGCCGACATGAATAAAAAAGTGTTTATGCTAATAGCGTTGTTAATTTCTTTTCACGTTCACGCCGGTGGACTTATCGCTGACATACTAAAGCCTGTCATAGGTAAAACCAATGCAGAAAGTTTGGATGATACTCATGATAGATTTAAAAAGGCAGTGCCTCATTACAAAGCAATTGAAGAAGGTGCTTCTGGCGCTGTAAGAAATATTACAACAGAGGTTTTTGTAGAAACTAATGCGCCTATTCTAGCCGGTCTTATTAAGGCTTCTCGTTCTGACGCCAGGAACGCCGGTGTTAACCCTGTTCCGGTTCATATCAAAAACAGGCTTAGAGGTTACTTTGATGATCGTTTGCTAAATTCTATTCGCTATCGAGTAGGACAAGGACATGAATTATCATTGCAGGCGAATTCATTTCGTTTTGGTGATGCTGTAGCAATTGCCTTAATAGACACCATTGTGTTCAGGAATAGTTACGATTCACAAAACAATCTTGTTCTATGGGCACACGAAATTGCGCACATACAACAATATAGCGATTGGGGGTTAATGAACTTCGCGAAAAGATCTCTTCGTGATTATGGCGTGGTTCGATTTTCCTGACTTGATTCTTAATATATAACTAGATATCCCATGACCGGACAGGTTCGAGTGGTATTCGCAAGAAACGACTAAGTAAAAGTCCGACTAGTTACTGGGGCCAGGTCAATTTGGTTTATCTCAAACTGGGCTGCGTGGGTATGTTGTCCGGGATGCAACTGCCAATCATGTCTTATGCTGAAAGCCCCCCTATCCATTTGATGACTGACGTTGTTCCAGCACATGTTCAGCAAAACCATGCCCTGCTTCGGCATAGAGGTTAAAGGTGATACAGCCCAGATCGGCGAGTTCTTTTTCTTCGTCGGGGAAGCGTGAGACGACGGCAATATCACCTTCATAGCCATGTTCACGTAGCAATTTGACTACCTGGGTGTTTTCGATGTGATTGGTCAGGCTGATCAGGATTAAGTCACGTTTTTCCAGTTCGATCTGGTCGAGGAAATCATAGTCGGTGGCATCACCCTGTACACAGTGCATGCCGTTCTCACGGTGTTGCAGCATCTTTTCATGATTATCTTCAACGCCAATCACATCATCGGGATAAAGACTGTGCAAATAAGCATAGGCTCCGATTCCAACACGTCCCATACCCAGTATAAGAATTTTCTGATCTCCCAGAACTGAGGGTTGTTCAGATTCAAGACGCTGTTTGCGTTCAAAACGGTGCAGCGTGTCTGCAGAATGGGCATAGATAAGATGGGCGCGGGTATTAAACGGAATAGCGATAAAGAATGATAGCGACATGGCAATTGCCAGTGTGGTTAACCATTCGGCAGGTAGCAGGCCCGACTGAGTGGCGAGAGCGGCGACAATCAGACCAAATTCACTGTAATTAAACAGGGACAGACCACACAGCAGGGCGGTGCGAGCGCGTAGCCTGAAAGCGACCAGCAGGCTGAAATAAATGACTGGACGCAGGAAGGTCAGCAGGCAGAGTGCGAGCGCTACCAGCCACATGACGGGTGATGGTAGGCCGTTATAACCAATCTGCAGGAAGAAGCCGATCAGGAACAGATCTTTGAAATCCAGTAGTGACTTGTATAGTTCAGAACTTTTGCTGGAATTACCCAGCAGAACCCCAGCACACAGGGCACCGAGTCCGGCCTTCAGGTGGACTACCTCAAAGATCTCGGCTGCACCCAGGGCCATGACAATGCCAAACAATACCAGTAACTCACCGTGTCCGGCCATGCGTAATACCCATAACAGGGCCGGGCGGCACAGCGGTAGCAATATTAGCAGGGCTGCCCAGGGACTGGGTGGGCTGTCTGAAGACAGCACCAGGTAAATGACGGCGACCAGGTCCTGTACGATGAGAATGCCAATAGCAATTGCGGCATGCAGTGAACCACCTTCGCCACGCTCATCGAAGATCTTGACGGCAAATACGGTACTGGAGAATGACAGCGCAAAGGCCAGCACCCAGACGGCGGTCTGGTTGGGCAGGCTCAGTATCGGTATCCACATTGAAGCGACGACAATCACTAAGGCCGTCAGCGGAATCACGGACAGCATGTGCAGGCCAGCCACGGCCCAGACCTGTGGTGCGATTAATTCACGCAGGTTGAGCTTAAGACCGATAGTAAAAAGCAGCAGTAGAATGCCCAGATCGGCGATGGGTGTTATGGACTCGGCACTACCTATTTCCAGGCTATGGGCAATGAAACCGGCCACCAGGTAGCCAAGCAGTGGCGGATAGCCCAGTTTTCGTATGCCAAGACCGGCAAGAAAAGCAAGAAGGATGACCAGCGGTTCTAGCATATTTTGTGAGTGGTATAGAGTTTCCCTTGCGGCTGTCTGTGTAGTTAGCCGTTTTTGTAATGCCAGCCATGCTCTGATATCAGTGAGTGGCCGTTACCGTCCCTCTATCGGTAGCATGGGTAGAGACTTTAGCACGATCACGTTGGCTGAGCATCTGGCCGTCGCTGACCTTGTTTATGCGCACTTGCAGGTTGAATGTGGCACCACTTACGCTAACAACACAACATTCCTCTATTTATGAACGGGCTCACAAATATACGAATATTGTCAATTTTGTGGCGTATGGACGGGTATAGTGCATCAAAAACAATGAAGATAAACCCCAATGAAACGCATATATAGTGCATGTTTTCTTTTCGTGTTTACGGCATCAATTTCAGGCTGCGCTATTTCTCCTACGTATGTGAATGATGGCGATGTCTCTGAAAATAAACTCGATGAAGTCAGCCTTAACCCGGTGCATTATAAAATTGAGAAGAGCTTTAAGCAGTCCCCGCCACAATGTGTGGCTATTTTGCCTCTCAGGAATGCGTTGGAAAAAGAAGTTGTTAGTGAACAGGATAAAAAATATAAACTGATTGAGTTAACCGCTGAGGGTTTAGAACAACTGCGTTGGAGTCTGTATTCACAACTTGCCCCGTATGCCTATCGTGATGTCGAGTTAGCGGTTGTCAATAAAGTCCTTAAACACACGAGTAACAAGACCGACTATGCCGCATTGGGCAAGGCGCTTAATTGTGATGCGTTTCTTATTGGGGAAGTGACTGATTACCACTCCGGATTCTTTGGGGTTTATTCTCAAACCTCAATTGGCGTCAATATGAAGTTAATCAGAGCCAAAAACCAGAAAGTGTTATGGGAAGGAAGCCATGTCGCAACAAATCGTGGTGGAAGTGTGCCACTAACGCCTGTTGATATCGTTATGGGGCTCTATTCGGCTACTGAAAACCTGAGTGAAGAGCAACTGGTCAGGGTCAAAGATGATGTGTTCCGGCGTCTTTTATCGACCTGGTCGAACACCGATGATGGCCAAACTGATGCGGCTGATAACATTCAGCTAGCAGTAGAGGAATATCCGTTTTATATCTCTGTGAAAAACCTGTTCCTTCGCTCAGGGCCCGGCACAAAATTTAAGCCTGCAGCTGTGCTCGATCAAAAAGATAGAATCGCTATTGTTGATAAAAAACTCTCGCCCTGGGTTCAGGTAAAAGTTAAGAATGGGCCAGATGGCTATCTTAATGATAAATATTTATCGGTGGCAAAAGAGCCAGACAAGGTGGCCTTGTTAGATAAACCGTCGACCAGAAAAAAACAATAACGCTCGCTCTTCACCCTATAGATATTTTTTTCTTCCTCTCAGTTGATAGTGAACGCGAGAGTGTCTTTTACCTGATTGCTTCTACTCATGACCCTCACCGGCGGATTTCTTGTGAGGCAGATGAATCTCGGGTTCTACAGTGCCGGCATCTGGATCATTGAAGATGGTCATATTCAGGCTGTTTTCAGACCGCGCCACAATCGTGGTGACGGTTGCATCGCCGGTCACATTAACTGCGGTGCGCATCATGTCCAACAATCTATCCACGCCCATGATCAGTGCAATCCCTTCAACTGGCAGGCCGACCTGGTTCAAAACCATGGCGAGCATAATCAAACCCACCCCTGGCACACCGGCAGTACCGATAGAGGCCAATACAGCCATCAGCACAACGGTTAAGTAACCTGTCAGACCCAGATCAATACCATAAACATTGGCGATAAATACGGTTGCTACACCTTGCATAATCGCTGTGCCATCCATATTAATGGTGGCACCAAAAGGCACTATGAAGGAGGCGGTTGAGTTATCCACACCCAGGCGGTTTTCTACCGAGCTCAGGGTGATGGGAATCGTTGCGTTAGAGCTGGAGGTACTGAAGGCAAATACCTGTGCCGCGCGCATTTTCTTCATAAATGTAAGGACATCTACCCGGGCCAGAAACTTAAGTAGAAGCATCAGTGTGCCGGTAAGGTGCAGCACCAGCACCAATGCCACCGTAGCAAAGTAGCTCATCATCGGTAAGATTAGATCCAGACCCTGCTGTGAAAAGGTCTTGGCCATCAGTGCAAATACGCCGTAAGGGGCAATGTGCATGACAATATTGACCACCTGCATCATCACATCATTCAGGCGTTCGGCTAAATCAATGATGGGTTTGCCGCGTTCACCAAGCATAAGAATGCTGATCCCGAAGATGATGGTAAAAAAGATGATCGGCAGCATATTGCCCTTGGCATAGGCGGCAACCGGATTGGTTGGCACCAGGTTGATGATGACCTGGCTCAGCGGTGGCGGCTCAGGTGCGGTAAAACTGCTGGTGGCATCCGCTGCCAGTTCAAAGCCTTTGCCTGGACCAATCAGTGATGCCACTGTCATCGCCAATGTAATCGCCAATGCCGTGGTGAGCAAAAACAACAGAAATGATTTCAGGCCAACCCGTCCCAGTTTGTTGATATCCCCCAGACCACAGACACCGCAAATCAGCGAAAATGTGACCAGAGGCACCACCAGCATCTTCAGCAGACTGATGAAAATTGCCCCTATTACATGAAACAGGCCGTTGACCATGTACTCCTGAACCCAGGCAGTTTCTGCCATAAAGGCATTGATCAGGCTGCCTAACACCAGGCCAGCGGCCATCCAGATCAGGATTCTGGTGGTCATTGTTGTCTTTGAGGACATGCTAACTCCCTTCGAAACAGATTGAATATGAGCCATTCTACAGGGAATGGGCGATACAGGGATGTTCCCGGGCAGGGAATTCCTGTAGACAGCTTAGCCCGGCACAAAAGGGTTAAACCCGCGCCCGGCTGAGCCCGTTTCTTTTTCAGACGGATTCTCGTCGGCCACCTGTTTACTGAGTTCCAGCAATTCACCACGCAGATCCTTCAGTTCTGCCACCAAACGGGACTGTTGGCCTTTATCCCTGTTATTCAGGACATTTGCTACTGCGCTAGAGATCAAGCCCAGATTGTGTTCCATGGTCTGATGATAGGCCATGCTGCGACTCTCGAAACGATTATTGAGCTGTTGTCGAAGCGCATCCTCCCACCCCGGCTCTCTGGCCAGTAAGGGCAGAACACCTTCCAGCCATGCACGACGATCGCTGAGCCAGGCACGATCAAGGCGCATTAATTTTGCACTGGCGTTGCGCAAAGTTTGTTTTTGTTCGCTGTTCAGACGCCCCATATAATCATCAAGCTTCTCGGTGAGGCGGTCGTAAGTATCATCGGCATACTCTTTGTCACTACGCGGCAGGTATTCTTCTTCCAGTTCTACCTGTTTCTCCATCAGCCGCTTCTTTATAGACGCTATCTGTTGTTCATCCAGCAGGTCAGTCAGATCAATGCCCAGTTCGAGTAGATGGTTTTGCGAACGGCGTATTGCCAACATGGCTTCATCTATCCACAGGCGGATCATTTCGGGGCTGACATCACCGGCAAGATCCTGCTCTAAACGACTCAGGAAACCGATATAACGGTGTAATTCTTCTTCACGGTGCCAGTTAAGGAAAGGGGACAGTTGCGTATCAAAATACTCACGCTGTTCAGTCGTGAGGTCGACGTAATCATCGACATACCAGGGGATCAACCAGTCGAGGCGATTGTAAAAAAAACTTTTGCTGCTACATGCACTAAGCAATACACAGCCTAGCAGGATGAGCAGATACCGGATCTTGAGCATTAGGATGTTTCCAGCCTCCAGATGAACATTGCGCATGATAATGCCAGAACAGACCCGCTGCACAGGAGAAAGTTTTG
>JBFIID010000043.1:0-12115 GCA_041601415.1 Gammaproteobacteria bacterium | reverse complement strand
GCATTGGCCAGCCCCTGTCCCAGTGGGCCGGTGGTGGTTTCTACACCGGGTGTGTAACCGTATTCCGGGTGACCAGGGGTCTTTGACTGGAACTGTCGGAACTGTTGCAGATCTTCGATGCTGAGGTCGTAACCACTTAGATGCAGCAGGGAATAGAGCAGCATGGAGCCATGGCCATTGGAGAGCACGAAACGGTCGCGATTAATCCACGCCGGATTGGCGGGGTTATGCTGCAGGAAATCGTTCCATAGGACTTCTGCGATATCGGCCATGCCCATCGGCGCACCGGGGTGGCCACTGTTGGCTTTCTGGATCGCATCCATGCTTAAAACGCGGATAGCATTGGCTAGTTCAGTCCGGGACGGCATCATTTTCTCCTGGGGTTGGCTTGTAGCAGGCATCAATCTTAATCAGTTCCACAATGTTTGTTCTCGCCTGAGGCAGATCGGCCAACAAGGGGCAAACTGAGGGCAAGGGGGTGCATATTCTACCTGCAAACAGGCGACGGGCAAGCATCACACTGTCGGGCGGGATTTTGTTGCCCTGTTCGGGCAGTCATGTTGTCCGGAGCCACTGCTGTTAGATTCAAAATAACCAATTAAAAACAGATAGATGCGCGCTGTTTATGGATTTATTCCGTGCGCCATTTGATTGAGCAACCCATACTGGGGGTCTGTTCGGCCGGGCCGCTCCCGGTTTGCGCGACTGCCGCCATGGCCTCAAACAGCTCACGAGGCAGGCTCTCTGCCGTGTTGTTCATACCACAACTGTCCAGACGGCCTCGATACTGCAGTTCCAGATCGGCGTTATAGCCAAAGAAGTCGGGTGTACAGACGGCACCATAGGCCCGCGCGACCGCCTGTGAGTGATCAATAAGGTAGGGGAAGGGGTAGTCCAGTTCCTCGGCGATGCGCTTCAGTTCTAGCGGCGCATCTTCTGGGTATTCGCGGTAGTCATTCGACATAATGGCGATACTGTTGACCCCCAGCGCCTTTAGTTCGTTCGTGTCTCGTACCAGTTTGGCCTGAATCGATTTCACATAGGGGCAGTGATTACAGATGAACATCACCAGCGTACCGTTTGTGCCGCGACACTCATCCAGTGTCCACAGACGACCATCATAGTCAGGCAGTGAGAAGTCTATTGCGGGCAGTCCGAATTCACAGACAGGGGTGTGTAGTAATGCCATGGACGGGCTCCTGTGTTGGGCTTGCGCCTATAAATCTCTGTAAGAAGTGTATAGAATGCGCGGTTTCATAATTTCCGCAGGATAGCAGAGAGCCTTATACTCATGACAGAAAGCAATTACCTATTTACTTCGGAGTCCGTATCAGAAGGTCATCCGGATAAGATGGCAGATCAGATTTCGGATGCCGTTCTGGACGCCGTGCTGGAACAGGACAAGAACGCCCGTGTGGCCTGTGAAACCATGGTTAAGACCGGCATGGTGGTGGTCGCGGGTGAAATAACGACCTCTGCGTGGGTTGATCTGGAAGAGCTGGTTCGTGAGACCATTCTCGAGATTGGTTATAACAGCTCTGACATGGGCTTCGACGGTGCTACCTGCGCGGTGTTGAATGCCATCGGCAAACAGTCTGTAGATATTGCCCAGGGTGTGGATAGAAAGAGTCCGGAAGAACAGGGTGCCGGTGATCAGGGCCTGATGTTTGGTTACGCCAGTAACGAGACCGAGGTGTTGATGCCTGCACCGATTTATTATTCGCATCGACTGGTAGAACGCCAGGCCGAACTACGCAAGAAAGGTATCCTGCCGTGGTTGCGTCCCGATGCTAAATCACAGGTGACTTTCCGCTATGTGAATGACAAGCCGGTGGCGATCGATGCCGTTGTGCTGTCGACTCAGCATGACGAGGGCATTGCCCACAGCGACCTGTGTGATGCCGTGATGGATGAGATCCTGCTGCCGGTATTACCCGCCGAATGGATCAGCAAGGAAACCAAATTCCATATCAATCCGACCGGCCAGTTCGTTATTGGTGGCCCGGTGGGTGACTGTGGTCTGACCGGACGCAAGATCATTGTGGATACCTATGGCGGTATGGCTCGTCATGGTGGTGGCGCATTCTCAGGCAAGGATCCCAGTAAGGTCGATCGCTCCGCAGCCTATGCCGCACGCTACGTAGCAAAGAATATTGTGGCTGCCGGTCTGGCGGCTCGCTGTGAAGTGCAGGTGTCCTATGCGATTGGTGTCGCCGAACCGACTTCCATCATGGTGGAAACTTTTGGCACCGGTGTTGTCGATAATACCCGCCTGACCGAATTGGTGCGCGAGCACTTCGACCTGCGTCCGTACGGCATCGTGAAGATGCTGGATCTGATCAAGCCGATCTATAAAAAGACCGCCGCTTATGGTCATTTCGGTCGTGAGGATGCAGATTTTAGTTGGGAAAACACCGACAAGGCCGCGCAGCTGAAGGAGGCCATCGGTTAAAGAACTTTCGTCGAGTGGCAGAGGGCTTATGCCCGACTGTCGCTCGGCAGTTATAGATCTTCGAATAAGGAGCGTTGCAACGGGGTTCCCCCGCCAGGCTTGTTCGAACTGTCCTAAATTGCAACGGCGCTCGGTCAACTCGAAGGAGTAAACTATGAACGCTGTAATGAGCGGTGAATTTACTGACTATAAAGTGGCCGATATCAGTCTCGCAGAATGGGGTCGTAAAGAAATAGCGATCGCAGAGACTGAAATGCCAGGCCTGATGGCATTGCGTGAGAAATACGGTGAGGAAAAACCCCTGAAGGGTGCTCGCATCACCGGTTCCCTGCATATGACTATTCAGACCGCAGTACTGATCGATACACTGGTGGCCCTCGGTGCCGAGGTTCGCTGGTGTTCCTGCAATATCTTTTCAACCCAGGATCACGCCGCCGCCGCAATTGCTGCAAGCGGTATCCCGGTTTTTGCCTGGAAAGGCGAAACACTGGAAGAATACTGGTGGTGCACCGAGCAGGTGCTTAACTGGCCGGGCCATGCCGGTCCGAATATGATTCTGGACGATGGTGGCGATGCTACCCTGCTGATTCATAAGGGCGTGGCCGCCGAGAAGAGCGGTTTAGTCGATTCTCCAGACAGTACGGATAATGAAGAGCTAAAGGTCGTGCTGAGTGTGCTGGCGCGCAACCTGGAAGAAAACAAAAACAAGTGGACTCCAATGGCCGCCGAGATTCGTGGTGTCACCGAAGAGACCACAACCGGTGTGCATCGCCTGTATGAAATGATGAAAAATGGCGAATTGCTGTTCCCTGCCATGAACGTCAACGATTCCGTGACCAAGTCCAAGTTCGACAACCTGTACGGCTGTCGTGAGTCGCTGGTGGATGGTATCAAGCGCGCTACCGATGTCATGATCGCGGGCAAGATCGCCCTGGTTGCTGGCTACGGTGATGTCGGCAAGGGTTCCGCCCAGTCCCTGAAGGGGCTCGGTGCAACGGTATGGGTGACCGAGATTGATCCTATCTGTGCCCTGCAGGCCGCGATGGAAGGTTTCCGCGTCGTGACCATGGAAGAGGCTGCCCCGCTCGTCGATATCTTCGTCACCACCACCGGCAACTTCAACATCATTACCCATGATCACATGGCCGCCATGAAGAATCAGGCCATTGTCTGTAACATCGGTCATTTCGATAATGAAATCGACATCGCCGGTGTCAAGGGCTACCAGTGGGAAAACATCAAGCCGCAGGTGGATCACATTATCTTCCCGGACGGCAAACGCATCATCATGCTGGCCGAGGGTCGGTTGGTGAATCTGGGTTGTGCTACAGGCCACCCCAGTTTCGTGATGTCCAATTCATTCACCAATCAGGTGCTGGCGCAGATGGAGTTCTACACCGGGCAGAAAGAGTACCCGATTGGTGTCTACATCCTGCCCAAAAAACTGGACGAGGAAGTGGCCCGTCTGCATCTGGAAAAGATTGGTGTGAAGTTGACTACGCTGACCCAGGAGCAGGCTGACTACATCGGTGTACCGGTGGAAGGTCCTTACAAGCCGGAACATTATCGCTACTAGGTAATGAAGGATAAGGATGTCGGTGCCCCCGTCCCCTCGTTGCTAGACAGCAGCGGGGGGCGTGGCATTGAGCCTCTATCATATCTATCTCGAAAGGCCCCGTGATTTAGAGCGCGGCTGAAATTACTACGGATATGTCCAATGGAAACACAGAAAAAATATCGACGTACACTCAGTTTTGAATTCTTCCCGCCACGTACACCCGAGGCGGAAGGTAAGTTGCAGGTCACCAGGGATAAGCTCGCAAAGCTTGGGCCGAATTATTTCTCAGTGACCTTCGGTGCGGGTGGCAGCACCCGGGATCAGACCTTTGAAACGGTGGTAGACATCAAGGAATCGACGGGTATTCATGCCTCGCCGCATCTTTCCTGCATCGGTCTGCCTCTGGATTCACTGCGCGATACCATCAACAAATACAAGGATGCCGGGATAAGGAGTCTGGTTGCGCTACGCGGTGATATGCCATCGGGTGCCGGTGTCGCCAGTCAGGGATCACTACGCTACGCCAATGAGCTGGTGGAGTTCGTGCGTAAGGAAACCGGTGACTATTTTCACATCGATGTCGCAGCCTATCCCGAGTTTCATCCTCAGGCCGCCAGTGCCGCTGCCGATTTACAGAACTTCAAACGCAAGGTTGAGGCCGGTGCGAGTAGCGCTATCACGCAGTATTTCTATAATCCTGATGCCTATTTCCGGTTTGTAGATTCCTGTGAAAAAATGGGCGTTGACCTGCCGATCGTCGCCGGCATCATGCCGATTACGACCTGCACCCAGTTGATGCGTTTTTCAGAGGCCTGCGGTGCCGAGATACCTCGCTGGATCCTGAAACGACTGCGTGATTTTGGTGATGATCGCATCGCAATACGTAATTTTGGTATCGACGTCACCACCGAACTGTGCGAAAAGCTGCTGGCCGGTGGCGCACCTGGCTTCCACTTCTACAGTATGAATCAGTCAGAGGCCTGTATGGCGATCTGGCAGAATCTGGGGCTTGAGTCCACCGCTGATCAGGTTGATCGGGTAGCGGCGCAGTAGACGGCGGCGCAAGGATGTCGGATAGACGTCAGAAAGTAACATCCCTGCCAGGCCTGCTGTTGGTCGACGATGACGCTCTCATCGTCGACTCTCTGTCGTTTGTGCTGGAAGATGACTTTCAGATCGCGACTGCTGACAGCCGACAGTCGACAAAACAATTGTTGCAGGCACTGAATACGGTGCCTTCACTGGCTCTGGTTGATCTGGGGCTCCCGCCCTTGCCACATGCTCCGGATGAAGGCTTTGCACTGATATCGGAATTGCTGGCCTTTAATCCTGAAATGAAGATTCTGGTCCTTTCCGGGCAGAATAAGAAGAGCAACATCCAGCATGCCCTGACCCTGGGCGCGGTGGATTTTATTCCCAAACCCTGCGATGCAGAATTGCTCAAGTCGAGGCTTCAGCATCAGTTGATGATGCTTGACGCGGAACAGCAGCAGGTCGATACGCAGCAGGTTACCGGTGGCTTGCTGGGAGAGAGTGCCGCAATGCAGACCCTGCGGGGGCAGATAGCACAGTTTGCCGATACGCCGTTTCCCGTACTGATAGAGGGTGAGTCTGGTAGCGGAAAGGAACTGGTTGCACAGTGTTTACACCAGCAAAGTGAAAAAGCCAGCCTGCCGTTTCTAACCATAAATTGTGCAACCTTCACGGCGGATCTACTGGAAGCGCAGTTGTTTGGACACAGTAAAGGCGCATTTACCGGCGCCGATAAGGCCCGCGCAGGCTTCTTTGAGGAGGCTGGTAGAGGGAGTCTGGTGCTGGATGAAATTGGCGAATTACCGCTGGAATTACAGGCGAAGCTACTGCGTGTGCTGGAGAATGGCGAGTTCTACAGGCTCGGCGAAACTCAGGCCAGGAGTTCGCAGTGCCGGGTGATTACTGCCACCAATCGCGATTTGCGCGAGGAAGTCCGTACCGGACGCTTCAGGTCTGATCTATACCACCGCCTCAGCGTGCTGACTATTCGAGTACCACCGCTGCGTGAACGCGGCGAAGATTGTCTGTTGTTACTGGCGCATTTCAGGAAAGTGTATTCTGCCAGCCTGACACCCTTCAGCCTGGATAAGTCAGTAGAAAGCATACTCCAGGAATATTCATTTCCGGGCAATGTGCGTGAATTACGTAATATCGTGATTCGCCTGGCGGCAAAATACCCGGGTACGAGCGTAGGTGTCGATGAACTCTATGCCGAACTGGAAACATCAGTCACCACTATTGAAGCGAGTCAGGGAACCGGTAATGATGCGAATATCGAGCAGCAGTTGCTGCAAAAGGGCTTTCGGCTCGATCAGCAACTGGATGAATGGGAACGCGCTTATATTACGGCAGCACTTAAACTGGCTGGTGGTAATCTCAGTAAAGCTGCCAGGCTACTAGGGGTTAATCGCACCACTCTGTACAGTAAGATCGAAAGACTTTCGATGGACCTTCTAGAATAATATTTATCCATTGGTAATCTGCGGGTATCTATAGGAAAATCATGGATACCTCTGGTTACATATAGGCCGCATAAACAGTCTGGTAATTCTGATTACTGAGAAACTCAGTCTTCATTGAGCTTCACCGGACCGTTCAAATAGAAACCATGTACTACGAATACTTTGGCCTCAAACAGGCCCCCTTCAAAATTACCCCCGATACCAGCCTGTTTTTCCCAGGCGGAAATCGAGGTGCTGTGCTCGAGGCTCTGGTCTACGCCATTGTCAGTGGGGAAGGTATTGTCAAAGTGGTGGGTGAAGTCGGCAGCGGTAAGACCATGCTGTGTCGCATGTTACAGGTCGAATTACCCGAGAATGTCGAAATTGTTTATCTTGCTAACCCGAGTCTCAGCCCGGATGAAATCCTGCATGCGATTGCCTTTGAACTAAAGCTTCCTGTTGATAATAGTCACAATCGTTTGCAGGTCATGCACGCGTTGCAGGAATACCTGCTGGCTCGGCACTCAGAAAACATACGCGTAGTGATGTTCGTCGAGGAGGCACAGGGAATGCCTGTGACGACGCTGGAAGAAATACGTCTGCTGAGTAATCTCGAAACCAGACAGGACAAGTTGTTACAGATCGTCCTGTTCGGGCAACCGGAACTGGATGACAACCTTGCCCAGCAGAATATCAGGCAACTCAAGGAGCGCATCACCTATAGCTTCGATCTGACACCGTTTAACCCGGAGCAGACGCGGGATTACCTGAATACGCGACTGCGCAGTTGTGGTTACAAAACGATGGAATTATTTAGTCCTGCTGCGGTTAAGGCGATTAACAAATATTCCAATGGTCTTTTACGCAGGGTTAACATCCTCGCCGACAAGGCGATGCTGGCGGCCTTCGCTTCAAACAGCACATCTGTTACAGACAAGCATGTCCGGGTGGCCGCAAGAGACAGTCAGTTTGAGCTTAAGGCAGGCCTTTCACGACCCTGGGCATATGCAATGGTCGCCTTGCTGGCGGCTGTTGTGGTCGGTTTGTGGTTCTGGCAATCCGTCCTGCAGACTGGAACCGTGCAGGCGGCGAGGTCGGAATCACTGTCGGGAGAAATCCGCATCACTTCACCCGACGTGCAGGTTCAGCCTGCGGTGACGAGACCCGTAACAGAAACGTTGCAGGCAGAAAATGCGATAGAAGAGAGCAACACGGCGCTGGTTGAGTCATCCGAGCCCCAGAATGTGACCGTCCCGCCCACTGAAGAAGTCCATCAAGCGGGTTTAGAGGTGGAGATAAGTTATCCGCAGCAAGAAGTGACCGATTTGTTTACCGGACAGATAGCAAGACCGGAACTGGATACCTTGATTAATGGGCGATCAATCGAGCAAATGAATCAGATTGTGTCTTTCCCGTGAGCCGAAGAATCCGACTAGTTAATTATTAAACAATAAGTTGCAATGTTTTTGTGACGTGCTATGTTAGCATCTAGTGTGGGATTTTTTCCGCCTCTTTATGCTGTATGAGGTAAACGC
Source organism: Gammaproteobacteria bacterium (assembly GCA_041601415.1). GTDB lineage: Bacteria > Pseudomonadota > Gammaproteobacteria > JBFIID01 > JBFIID01 > JBFIID01. The sequence continues at coordinate 4,096 of JBFIID010000043.1, read as the reverse complement.
AGCGGTAGTGTACCGGCAGGTGTAGTAGTAGCCACGGATGCAAACAAAAACATCGTTGTGAAGATTGCTGATTAAACAATAACAGGTTGATTGACCGCAGATTGAAAGCACCACTAACGCCTTCAAAAATCTGCACAATCGTCTGGAGAACCAAGTCAGGTTTCCAAAAGTTTGTGACGAGCATATTGCTGCTCAGGCCAGGTGAAAAAGAATGAACAGATTGTTTGCGACTGCTTTTCTCGGTGTTTTTTTAACCAGTTGTGCGAATATGCCGCCAGAGCCACCGCCTCCTTCGAAGGGGCACTTGACGGCCAAACAGCAACCCGCTGGGGACATTCCCTCCCTGGTTGAGCAAACGCCTTTCCTGCCTGAACCTGAAGTCCTGCCTGAAACCGAACACTACACCGTAGTGGTGAATGATGTGCCTGTGCGAGAGCTTTTGTTTGCCTTGGCGCGTGATGCCTCGATTAACGTGGATATTCATCCGGATATCACCGGAACAGTAACCCTTAACGCCGTCGAACAGACGCTTACCCAGATTCTCGAACGCATTTCGAACCAGGTCGACCTTCGCTATGAAATACAGGATGGCAATCTGGTACTGTCGCCGGATATACCCTATTTCCGCACCTACCGGGTCGATTACGTAAACCTTTCCAGAGAAACCGATAGCAAGGTTGAGGTTGCCGCTCAGGTCGCCACTACCGGTCAGAGTGCCGGCAGTGGTTCATCTGGTGGTGGTAGTAGTAGTGGCGGCGGTAGCAATACCTCATCTACCAAGTTGAATTCAAAAAGCTATCATCGTTTCTGGCGCACACTGGTAGAAAACATACACTCTATCCTTGGCAACAGTGGTGTTCAGATTCCTGAAGATGGCTTTGGTATCTCTGATTCAGTGGTGGTAAATGCCGAATCTGGCCTGCTAAACGTACGCGCTACCAGGGCGCAGCATGAAACAATTCAGGCCTTCGTAGATGATGTGCTGGAGAATGCCCAGCGTCAGGTTCTCATCGAAGCGACGATTGTTGAGATTGGGCTCAATGATCAATATCAGGCCGGCGTTAACTGGAGTTTCCTGCTGCAGAACCTGGGGCAGGCGGGATTCACCTTTAATCAGAACCTTCTTGGCAATGTCCTGACGGGAACGACATCATCATTTCTATCGGGTTATTTCGACCCCGATGTTGATGGACAGGTGGTTGATGTCACCCTCCGTTTATTAAAGGAATTTGGTGATACCCGCGTACTCTCTAGCCCCAGATTGATGGTGCTTAACAATCAGACCGCGATTCTTAAGGTTGTGCAGGAGCTGGTGTATTTCAGTTTCGAAGTAACCCAGACTGATGCGACAGCAACGACGCAGGGTCGAACCGATATTGAGACCACGATCAACACTGTACCCGTCGGGCTGGTGATGGCGGTGACCCCGCAGATCAATGAGAATGGGCTGGTCACCTTTAACATACGGCCCAGTATCTCCGAACAGATAGCCACCGTCTCTGATCCGACACCACAACTGGTGATCGCCTCCAGTAACAACGCGAATGCCGCCGCTGCACTGGCCAATGTGACCAATGAAATTCCCGTCATTAGCACACGGGAAATGGAATCTGTTCTGAAGGTCAACGATGGTCAGGTCGCGATCCTGGGTGGATTAATGAAAGATGAAGTGACCGATGCGAACCGCGCTATTCCGGGACTGTCTAAAATTCCGTTTTTCGGTGATTCACTGTTCACCACCAAGGATCGCGTCACAACGAAATCCGAGCTGGTCATTTTCCTGCGGCCAGTGGTTGTAAAACAGGCCAGTCTTGAGGGCGATCTAAACGAATATCGTAGCTATCTGGCACCGCCTGTTGAAACGGCCCCTGAGGCTACAGATGGAAATGCCGGTAGCTAGGGAGACCATCGATGAGCCTGTTAATGGATGCCCTCAAAAAGGCAGAAAAAGATAAAAAAAAGGCTGTCAGTGAGGCCGAAGGCAAAACGCCTGAAATCGAGGAGTCAGCCGAAGAGAGCACCCAGCGACTGGACTCTGATCCACCTCTGGAGACAACCCAGGAAACGGTTGATAGGGAAGAAGTAACAGAACGCCTGGAAGCCTATGAGATGCCAACCACGCGTTCCGAGTTCAGTCTTGAACCGATGGACGCACCAGCGCCAGATGATTTGACGAATAGTTTAGAGCTCGGAGAGACCAGTGATGAGTTTGATCCCGGTTCTCTCTCAATCAGTGGCAGTGGAGACATCAGTCAATCTGGTGAATATGAGTCTGCCACCAGTACGACCACCACTGGCGGTCACACAATTACTCGGGAAAATACGCTCGACTCCACCATGCCCTCGGAGCGAGTCCTGAAGGATGACCTCAATGATTATTTTGAGGCCTCCCTCTCCATGCAGCGAACCCAGGCGAATACGGACGCTGTAGATGAGACACTGTCCCGCACTGTCGTGCAGACGGGTGTTGGTGATAGCTCGCAGGTTACTGCGGAAACGGTGTTTGTTGCAGGTAAGGCAAAGCAGAAAAAATCATCCACAACACCCATTTTGATTATCGTACTGTTGCTGGTACTTATGTCGGGTGCCGGTTTGTATTTGTATACACTGGCCCCTCAGAAGTCACTTGTACCGCCACCCAGAGTAGCATCACAGATCCAGCCATCTGCGGTGCCCGCGCCACCCGAACAGCTAAGTGAAGTGATCGTGCCGGGGCCAACGGTAACAACGGAACCTGTTGCCAGCGAACCTGATACTGGCATGCCAACAATAAGTGCGAGTGAAACGGAACAGTCGGTCGGTGGTGAAACGTTGGCCGATACCGAGACGTCGGAACCGGTCGATGAAGTGCAGACAGACCCGCTTCCGGTCGAACCCATGGTCTCTCCTGCTGAGACAATGCCTACCCCATTACCTGCCGCAGTTGTGAAAACGGAAGAACCGAAATCACCGAAGCTACCTGCAGAAGTGGCTGACAGTGTTGTAGACACGTCCCCTTACCAGGCCGTGAAACACAGTACTACCGATGTACAGATTAGTAAAAGCAGGAAGTCAAACGCGGTGTCTACGGTATTACACAGTGCGTATCTGGCCTATCAGGCCGGAAATGATAATGTTGCGGCGGCCGCTTATCGGAGTGTTCTGAGTAAACAGCACGATAATCGTGATGCTTTACTGGGCTTGGCGGTGCTGGCGATTAAGTCCGGTAACCTGGAGCAGGCCTATGGTCTGTATCGTAAATTGCTGAAGTTGAATCCGAATGACAGTGTGGCGGCCACGGCACTGTTCTCATTACAGGGTTATAAGAATTCTCCCGTCGTGACTGAAAGTCGTTTGAAGCTGCAACTGGATGAAGACCCGAATGCCAGTCACATACATTTTAGCCTGGGTAATCTTTATGCCAGGCAGACGCGGTGGGCAAAGGCACAGCAGTCCTTCTTTGAGGCCTATCGCATTGATAATGAAAATGCTGATTACATCTACAACCTCGCCGTCAGCCTGGATCAATTACAACAGCACAGGGCGGCGCTCGATTATTATCGTCTGGCCTATAACAAGGCAAACGATCAGACAGTCAGCTTCCCGGTCGCTCAATTAATGACCCGTATCCAGTCCCTGGCGGCTAAATTCGACGAGTTGCCGTGAATATGCCTAAGCGGATGCTAAGGATCGGTGAACTACTGGTCCAGAAAGGAGTTATCACCCCCGATCAGGTGAGGATTGCCCTCACCGAACAGCAGAAGTCCAGAGACCATCTGGGGAAAATTCTGGTACACCTCGGGTTTGCCACAGAGGCGATTATTCGTGATGTTCTGGGCGGCGCACTGGGGCAGAAAAGTGTCGATCTCAGTAAGGTTGTGGTTGACAGTGAAGCAGTGAAGTTGATTCCGAAGAGTATTGCCCGGCGTTATCACATATTGCCGCTTACCTATGATCTGAATACCAATCAACTAACCATCGCCATGACCGACACCTTCAATGTGGTGGCGCTGGATCAGATTACGGCCCTGCTTGGTGGCGATGTTGAAATTCTGCCAATGCTGGCAGGCGAAACGGCAATCACAGAAACCATCGACCAGTTTTACGGTTTTGAATT
>JBFIID010000042.1:0-12238 GCA_041601415.1 Gammaproteobacteria bacterium | reverse complement strand
TTTACCGAGCGCTTCTTCAATCAGGGTTTTTCCTGTTTTGCTGAGCTTTATAATTCGACTGCGTAGATCCTTGCTGTCTTTCTCTCGGGTGATATAAGCACGTTTTTCCAGGCTGTTAAGTACCTTGGTCAATCCACCGGAACTCACCAGATTGGCTTCACAGATATCCGAGGGAGTGAGTGTGTAAGGCGGACCCACTTTTCGTAGGGAGGCGAGGGTGTCGAATTCACCGGGGTTAAGGTCATAGGTCTCCATGATCGCCCGAGCTCTGCCGAACAGCAGGTCTCTTGCCCGATACAGGCGGATCACGGTACAGGCTGCTTCCAGGTTGCCCTGATCCCAGTTTTCTCGCATGCGTTGAACCATTTGTTCCACGCTCATCTTACAATCTGACACGTCTATTATCTCCTGGAGATGAGGGGCGTATGACAAAACATTATCTTGCTAGAAAGACAAATTATGTATATTCTCGCATCAAATCTTTCTAGAAAGCAATCCGGCAAGAGAAATCTCCGCTTTGTTAAGCTACATCCTTATTCCGAGGTGAACCGATGAAGTCCATTCATTCCCCGCGTCATGAAACGGGTTCTTTTGCCCGTCTGTGCAGTTCTGTGGTCGCTACTCTCCTGCTCTGCGCATTAGCAACAGCTACTAACGCCGCTGACGGTGCGGGTGCACCACCCCCACCACCGGTCACCGTGACGAATCCCGAACAACGGGAAATTGTTGAGTGGGATGAATTTACCGGCCGCTTCGAGGCAATTGATCGCGTCGCGGTACGCGCACGAGTGTCGGGTTACCTGCAGTCGATTCACTTCGAAGACGGACAGTTCGTAGAACAGGGTGACCTGTTGTTCGTCATTGATGAGCGTCCGTTTCAGGCGGCATTGGCACTTGCTCGCGCCAACCTGACGCGCGCAGAGAGTCGTCTGCAACTGGCTGATCTGGAGCAATTACGTGGTGAACGCCTGTTGAAACAGCATGCCATATCGGCGGAAGACGGTGATACACGACGTGTATCACGACAGGTGGCAAGTGCCGATGTTGCTGCAGCCAGGGCGGCATTGCGTATTGCAGAGCTGGAGCTGGGTTATGCGCGCATTACAGCGCCGATCAGTGGTCGTATCTCCAGCCATCGAGTGAGTCTTGGTAACCTTATTCTTGCCGGCGCAGAGGGTCAGTCCCTCACTTCTATTATCTCGCTTGACCCATTGCATTTTGTCTTTGATGCGTCCGAGTCTGAGTATCTGAAGTTCGCTCGTTTGCGTGGTTCCCGTGGTTATATGAGGGAAAATAGTTTGCCAACCGAATTGCATCTGCTGGATGAAAAAGACTGGTCTTATAAGGGACATCTGGATTTCATAGATAACAGCATTGATGAGAACACCGGCACGATCCGTATGCGTGCGGTTTTCGCTAACCCCGACCATATTCTGTTACCGGGCGTCTTCGGTCGCCTGCGCCTGCCGGGTTCAGAACCCTATAAGGCGCTGTTGATCCCCGACAAGGCGGTATTTGCCGATCAAAGTGCCAAGGTGGTGATGACCGTCGCGCCAGACGGGACGGTGATTCCGCGCCCGGTCGAACTTGGCCCCCTACATGACAATTTGCGCGTAGTTCGCTCGGGTATTAGCGCCGATGACAGTGTCATTGTGAAGGGACTGTTACGTGCGCGCCCCGGTAGTAAGGTGACGCCACAAGCACAGTCTGCAGACGACGCAGAAACGCCGAGTAAGCACTAATGAAGATGACGCACTTTTTCGTCGATCGCCCGATCTTCGCTGCGGTCATTTCTATCCTGATTGTGCTGGTCGGCGGTATTTCCTATTTCAATCTGCCGGTCGCCCAGTATCCGGAGATTGCGCCGCCCAGTATCAGCGTTACCGCCAGTTATCCCGGAGCAACGGCCGAGACCGCTGCGGAAACTGTCGCCACTGTTCTTGAGCAGCAGATCAATGGCGTGGAAAACATGCTCTACATGAAGTCGGAGAACACCTCTGACGGACGCACTTCGCTGACCGTAACCTTCGGCACCGGTACCGATCTGGATACCGCCCAGGTGCTGGTACAGAATCGTGTTGCACTGGCCGAGCCACTGTTACCCGAAGAGGTGAAACGTCTCGGCGTGGATGTGCGCAAAAATTCGCCGGATCTGATGATGGTGATCCATATTCTGTCGGCCGATGGTAGCCGCGATAATCTCTATGTCTCCAACTACGCACGCACCCAGGTGGTGGACAGGCTGGCGCGTATCAAGGGCGTTGGTGAAGCGCGGCTGGTGGCCGAACGTGCCTATGCAATGCGCATCTGGATCGATCCGGAGCGGGCGCGCTCACTGGGTCTCACGGCGAATGAAGTCGTGGCTGCCTTACGCGAAAATAATCTGCAGGTGGCTGCCGGAACGATCAACAAGCAGCCGCTCAAAACGCGCGGCGCTTTTGAACTGAGTGTTCAGACCCAGGGGCGTTTGCTGGAGGCCAGTGAATTTAACAACATCATCGTCAAACGCGGTGAGAATGGTCGTACTGTAAGACTACGCGATGTTGCACGCGCAGAACTGGCCGCGCAGGATTACAACACCATCGGCTATCTGGACTCGAACGAGGCACTGCCGGTGGTGATCTTCCAGCGCCCCGGATCGAACGCACTGGAAACCGCCGATGCGCTGCGCGCCGAGATGCGCGAAATTGCGAAGACCATGCCGTCGGGTATCGACTACACCATCATCTACGATCCCACCGCTTTCATTAAAAAATCCATCGATAAAATCTATACCACCATCATCGAAGCGATTCTGCTGGTGGTGCTGGTAGTGATCGTTTTTCTACAGAACTGGCGCGCCTCGATTATTCCGATCCTGGCCATTCCGGTCTCACTGATCGGCACCTTCGGGGTGATGTCGGCGCTGGGTGTCTCACTGAATAACCTGTCGCTGTTCGGGCTGGTGCTGGCCATTGGTATCGTGGTGGATGATGCGATCGTGGTGGTAGAGAATGTCGAACGCTATATTCGTGAGGGAATGCAGCCACGCGAGGCGGCACACAAAACCATGGACGAGGTGGGTGGAGCCCTGATCGCGATCGCCATTGTGCTGACGGCGGTGTTTATCCCTACCGCATTTATCACCGGCATTTCCGGGGCCTTCTATAAACAGTTCGCCCTGACCATTGCCACCGCGACGATAATTTCCATGGTCGTCTCCCTGACGCTGTCACCGGCACTCTCTGCGCTTTTATTCAAGGCACATGCCGACGAACATCCCCCACAGGGTTTGATGAAAATTCTCGGCTGGCCATTCCGTGCCTTTGGTAGTTTGTTTAATCGCGGCTTTGATCGACTGGCCGGTGGTTACTCCGCACTGACGCGTAAACTGGTGCGTATCAGTGGTTTGATGTTGATTGTCTATATCGGTTTGCTGGTGTTGACCGGCTATCAGTTTCAACAGGTCCCGACCGGCTTCATTCCGCAGCAGGATCAGGGCTATTTGATCAACGTTATGCAGCTACCACCGGGCGCTTCGCTGGAACGCACCAATACCGCCGTGCGCCAGGCCTCTGATAACCTGCTCGCGGTGCCGGGTGTCGCACATACCGTACAGTTCGTTGGTCTGGACGGGCCGACATTTACCAATTCATCCAACGCGGCGGTGATCTTTACACCACTCGATCCGTTTGAAGAACGTATCAGCAAGGGCATTCAGGTCGAAACCATTCAGGCTGGCGCACAGCAGGCGCTGGGCGGGGTGGATGAGGCGCTGGGCTTTTCGATCATGCCGCCGCCCGTGCGGGGTATCGGTAACGCAGGTGGCTGGAAACTCTACCTGCAGGATCGGGGTGGTCTCGGACTTGAGACCCTGGAGTCGGTCGTCGGTGAGGTGATCGGTCGAGCGAATCAAACCGAGGGACTGACCCGGGTGTTCACCTTTTTCAATACCCGTACACCCCGCATCTTTGCCGAGATCGATCATGAGCGTGCCGAGATGCTCAACGTACCGGCCAAAAATGTGATCGATACACTGGAGATCTATCTTGGCTCTCGTTATGTCAACGACTTCAATTTCCTCGGCCGTACCTATCGCGTGATCGCGCAGGCCGATGGACCGTATCGGGATGAGCCATCCGATATCGGAAAACTGCGTACGCGTTCCGACAGCGGGGCCATGGTGCCCCTCGGATCGATTGCCACTTTCCATGATCTCACCGGACCGACGCGTGTGCCGCATTACAACCTGTATCCCGCGATCGGAATTCAGGGCAGCAACATGCCGGGCGTGTCCACCGGTGAGGCGATTAAACGCATGGAGGCACTGCTGGATGAAGTGCTGCCAGAAGGCATTGGTTATGAGTGGACGGATCTGGCCCTGCAGGAAAAGCTCGCGGGCGATACCGCGTTTATGAGTTTTGGTCTGGCCGTGGTCTTCGTGTTTTTATTGCTCTCGGCACTGTATGAAAGCTGGTTGCTGCCACTGGCGGTGGTATTGATTGTACCGATGTGTCTGCTGGCGGCGGTTACCGGTATCAGTCTGCGCGGTATGGATAATAATATTCTGGTGCAGATTGGTTTCGTGGTGCTGATTGGTCTTGCCTCCAAGAATGCGATCCTGATCGTGGAGTTTGCCAAGCAGGCAGAGGAGCGCGGCATGAATCGTCTGGACGCAGCCGTTGAAGCCGCACACACACGATTGCGCCCAATCCTGATGACCTCGTTCGCCTTCATACTCGGTGTTGTGCCGCTGGTGGTTGCCTCGGGTGCGGGTGCGGAAATGCGGCGCTCACTGGGTACCGCAGTGTTTTCAGGCATGATCGGTGTGACCCTGTTCGGTCTGTTATTCACACCGATATTTTATGTCGTCTGTCGCTGGCTGGCGGGACTGCGTAAAACCTCTGTGACGCCTGGAGCATCATCCGGTAGCGAGTTATCGATATAGTTGCTGAGCCTATGATGGGCACGTCACTGATCGCTCCTTTGCCCATCCTACGGTAGGCAAAGATGGGTTGTTGGGTAATACGGGTTTGATGGGCACATTACCACTCGCTCTTTTGTCCATCCTACGGCTAGACACAGGCGGACTGCTGGGCAGTATAGGTAGGATGGGCAAAGCACAGCGTGCCCATCAAAGGCCTGAGTATGGGCGCGTCGCTAACGCCTGTCCCCCATCCCCTAAACCCTAATCCTCCTCCGGTAATTCCGGCAACACAAAAACGGTCGCCAGCATCAGATCACACTGATACATCATGCCGCCGTGGGGCCGATTGATGTCCGCTTCGTGATAGATGAATTCGAAGATGTCATCGGCGCGCGGATTTTCTACCACCACGTTCAGAATTTCCTTTTCCGACTGTTCACCGACACCACGATAGGCGAGCGGGGTGATTTTGCCGAGTCCCCGGGCGGAATTGATGTTCGCCTTGTAGATGCCTTTCTCTTCTTTCAGTGCCTTGACGATGCGCATTCCAACGCCCTTGGGGAGCAGGCAGGTGATGAGCTTGTGCGCGCTGGGTTTGATCACGCCTGATTGACACTCGATGGTTTGTTACGCGCCAGTTTCTGCGCGATTTCTTCAGGGATATAAGTCGCCGCTTTTTCCAGCGGGATCACGTACATGAAACCCATGCCGGGGGTATCAAGTTTACCTGCAACGTACATGCGTTCGAAGATGCGATCGACCTGGTCACTGGCGACGATGATATTGATCACCTCTTTTTCGACTTCCACCGCGAGACCAATGATGCCGAGGCGTTCACGCACACCGCTGCCACGTGCGTAATAAACGGTTGCGCCCTGTGCACCGGATTCCTGTGCGGCCTTGACGATGGTGTCGGCCATATTTCGCTGCACGATGCAGGTGATCAGTGATACATCGGTGAGGACGGTAATTTCCTTGCGGCTCATGCCACTTCTCCTTCGGGTGATGTGGCGACCGGGTATTCCTGCGCGTGACGCCGTCTGATTTTCCATTTGATCCAGAGGCCGGTGCTTAACACGGCGATGATCGGCCCGATAGATGCCATAGACAGGATACCAAAGCCTTCAATCGCGCCGACCGCCTGACCAAAGCCGAGGCCCATGGCCAGCACCAGCGGTACGGTGACCGGTCCGGTGGTGACCCCCGCACTGTCCCAGGCGATGTTGACAAATTCTTCCGAGGAGAACGCGGTTAACAGCAGGGCGATGGCATAGCCGGGAATCACCAGCCAGGCCACCGGGATGGCGTAGATGATCTTGATCACACCGAGTGCGATGCCGAAACCGACACCCAGTGACACTGACGTGATCAGTAGTGATTTTCGAAATGCGCCATTGGTGAGGTTTTCCACCGTCAGCCCGAGGGCGTTTAGGGCGGGTTCTGCGAGCGTCGCGCCAAAGCCCAGAATCCAGGCGAACAGCACCGCGATCATGAGACCGGTCATATAGGCATAGATAGGGGAACCGGTGACTGCCTCAAGCTCGGTAAAGGCGGCAGGCACCAGTTGCCCCGATTGACTACCGAGTTTTGCCAGTCCGTAGCTGAGCCCCAGGTTAAACACCACCATGCCGAGTACCGCGAGGGTAATGCCGTAGATGATCGCGCCGCGATTGGGCACCTTTTCTTTCAGCACCACGGCGAGCACCAGAAACAGAAAGATCACCAGTGGCACGATGGCGCGCACGCCGAGAATAATCTCGACCCAGGGTGTGGTTTCATACCAGGGCACTGACATCACGATATTCGTCTGGCTGGCGCTCAGTAGTATCTGTTCAACACTGCTTGTTTCGGAGACATAGATGGCGAGCAGACTGACCGCGATAACCGGAAACAGGGAGGCGAGGGTGACGATGCCGAAACCCGACAGCGAATCATTACCCTTACCGGCCGAGGCGGCGATGCCGATCCCCAGCGAGAGGACCAGTGGCACGGTGACCGGGCCGGTGGTCACCGCCCCGCAGTCCCAGGCCAGACCGAGCATCTTGCTCAACTCGGGATCACCCATGATGTAGAGGCTCAGGCCAATGGTGGGGATCATCGTCAGGTAGATCAGAGGCTTCAGGCTCCAGCCATACAGAAAGCGCAATGTACCGAGCACGGCAGCGAGGCCGACACCCATACCGACCATCAGCACCAGCACATCGGCCCAGTCGTTCAGCAGGCTAAACAGATAAGGGGCTGTCGCCGGGTCTACGATGCTACCTGCGGCCTTCAGAGCACCGATCGCGGGCTCGGCAAAGGTAACCCCTATACCCAGCAGGAAGGCGATGCTGAGCACCACAGGCAATCTCGCTTTGGAGGGCAGGATGTTGCCGATGATGGTGCCAAACGGCATCAGGCCGACCTTCAGTCCTTCCATGAACAGCATTAGTCCGATAATCACCGAAAACAGGCCGGCGGCGATGGTCCAGGCGTCACTGATATCCTGACGCAGGATCAGAAGTTGAAAAAACACCAGATAGGCGGCGAGTGGCAGTACCGCGCGGATCTGTTCCTGAAAGCGGCTGCTGGTATAGGGGCTGACCAGACGGTAAATGTCGATGGAGCGCAGTTTCAGTTTCGGTGGGTGATAGGGCACATCACGACCGAACTCGTCCTTTTTTATCTCTGGCGCGAGTTTATTGTAGGACAGCTCCTGCTGTTGCACCGTAATTTCACGGACAAAGCTACCAAAGGGGATTCTGCGCGTCATCAGGGACGCTTGAACTGGACTAGCGACATTCGGGATTCCTTACTTCTCTTCGGGGCTCATCTAAGCGTCGGCCCGAATCTGATCAACTTGAATGATGAGTGCCGCCAGACCCGTGAAATTTAGAAAAACTGGCTGAAAGGCTGTATCTCCACCAGGGTGCCGGGTTCGACCTTACCACTTTCCATCGGCAGTACAATCAGGCAGTTGGCCTCGTTCATGGAACGCAGTATTCCGGAACCCTGTGCGCCGGTTGTGTCGACGATCAGATCGCCGTTCTCGTCATTCATCATGATGCCACGTTGAAATTCCACTCTGCCGGGGCGTTTCTTCAGAGTAGCGGTGCAACGCGCCTTGAGTGAGACCGGACGAATCTGTTCTTCGCCCATCATCTTGCGCAGGGCAGGGCTGGTGAACTGGGAAAAGGTGATCATGACGGAAACCGGGTTACCGGGCAGACCAAAAAAGACGGCATCGCCGAGATGGCCGAAGGCCAGCGGGCGTCCCGGTTTCATGGCGACCTTCCAGAGATTAATCGTACCGACCTTTTCCAGTGTTTCCTTGATGAAGTCCGCCTCTCCCACAGAGACACCGCCGGAGGTGATGACCACATCGGCAATCTCTGCGGCTTCGCGGAAGGCCTGTTCAACATCTTCACGTACATCGCGCACCACACCCATGTCGATGACATCCGCACCCAGCGAGCCGAGCATGCCATGCAGGGTATAGCGGTTGCTGTCGTAGATGCAGCCTTCGTCCAGTGTTTCACCAATGGAGCGAAGCTCGTCGCCGGTGGAGAAAAAGGCAACGCGCAGGCGACGATGCACATAGAGTTCGCCGATGCCCAGCGAGGCCAGCAATCCCAGAGTGGCGGGGGTCAGTCGCACACCTCGGGTCAGCACGGTCTGACCGACTGAAATATCTTCACCGGCGGCGCGCACGTTCTGTCCGACTTTATGTGAGGCATCAATACGAATACTGTCTCCCTCACGTTCCACATGCTCCTGCATGATCACCGTGTCAGTGCCGGCTGGCATGACGGCACCGGTCATGATGCGCACGCACTGGCCGCTGCTCGCGGTTTCGGCAAATGGCTTGCCGGCCCATGAGGTACCAATCACGTCAAGGTTTGCGATCCCCTCGGCAGGAAGATCCGCCCCGTTCAGGGCATAACCGTCCATCGCAGAATTGGTATGGCTGGGTACATTGATAGATGAACAGACATCTTCGCCGAGGATCCTGCCCAGGCAATTACGCAAAGCCAGTTTTTCGCGACCAATAACCGGTTTGACGGCGTCAAGAATTTTCGCGTGCGCAAGCTCACAGGAGAGTGAACCGGGGTCATAATCATCGGCACAACTGGGGGCGCGGTGAATGCTGTCTTCAGCCATTTGAGATCCTGTTATTGAGATGAGTGTTATCGAAAAAATAGCGAATTATAAAATCGGCAATGGCATCGGCATCAGCGATGTCGAGTAGCGGCAGGCTGACATCAAATTTGTCGGCTTCATCGGTGGCGATGGCGATCACATCGGGATCGTTTTCATGCAGTATGGGTTTGCGCAGACTCGGACGATTCAATTCAATTTTTGGCATGCTGGCGGGCTTGAATCCCTCCACCAGAATCAGGTCGAGCTTGCTGTGATCCAGATGCTGCATCAACTCTTCCAGGTCGGAGTCCGCTTCTTCTGCTTCACGTTCAACCATCAGTGCCCAGCGATCCTTTGAACTGATCAACATCTGTGAGGCCCCGGCCATGCGAATTTCATAACTGTCCTTGCCGGGGTGGTCGATATCAAAGCTGTGGTGTGCGTGCTTGACCACCGCAACCCGGACGCCTCGCGCCGTCAGAATGGGTAATAATTTTACCAGCAGGGTGGTTTTTCCGGTGCCGCTGTAGGCTGCAATGCCCAGTACCGGGGTGTCATTCGTCTCAGTCATGTTCTCGTTTTTTTACCCAGCTCAGTGATGTCTTCGGGACTGTTGATATTCAGGAACGTATCCGGGCAATCGGAAAAATCTGCCATTACACAATGCTGTTGTCCGTACCAACGATCTATCTTTCGTTCCCCGCTGTCGAGAAACGCAAGTAGGGATTCTAACAAGTTGCAATCCAGTAAGGCGAATACCGGTTGTATTCTGTCGCCGTCATGCGCGACGCTGATGCTGGCCCCTGCGTCCTGCATGCAATTATACAGACGTGCGACCAGATCCTCGGGCAGAAACGGGGAGTCACAGGGTGTTGCCATCACGTAGCGTGTGCTGCTTTGTTGCATGGCACTGGCCATGCCGGCCAGAGGCCCACAGTAACCTTCTATGCTGTCGCCGACCACCGGGTAACCATAGCTCGCATAAGTGTCCTGATTGCGATTCGCATTGATCAGGATCTGATCCACCTGTGGCCGCAAAATATCGAGTACATGTTCGATCATGGGTTTGCCAAACACCTCGACCAGCCCCTTGTCCTGGCCGCCCATGCGACGCGCCATACCGCCCGCCAGAATGACCGCTGTAATATCCCGTTGCTTGTTGCTCATGATAGGGGCATCTCGTTCAGTTTACCGGCCTGCAGGCGCAGATGTAGATCACCGAGGGTCAATACGTCATCCAGTTCGTGACTGCACAGGATGATACTCACACCGCTGGTCTTTAGTTCCTGCAAGAGTCCACAGGTCTGTTCACGTGCGGCGGCATCCATACTCGCCATGGGTTCATCCAGCAACAGAATACGCGGGTTTAGTACCCGTGCACGGGTCAGTGCGACGCGCTGTTTTTCGCCTATCGAGAGCACCCGCGCATTGCGTTGTGCCAGATGTGACAGACCGGCCCAGCGCAGTCCTTCTTCAACCTTTTTTCTTCGCTCGGCGACGGCCATGCCAGATTGACGCAGTCCGTATTCGATGTTTTTTTCAACCGAACAGTTGAACAGATAGGGTTGCTGATGCAGATAGACAATCTTCTCGATCAGGGTAGGGCGTAGACTACTCCAGCTGTGTTGTTTATCCGCATACTGGATACGCGCCTGATCGGGTTTTTCCAGTCCCGCGATGATCTTCATCAGGGTGGTTTTGCCCGCGCCATTATCACCACTGAGAATGATCGACTGTCCTGCGCTAAGCACCAGTTGATCGACATCCAGCAGTAACTGCTGGGAGAAACTTTTCTGCACCGTCTCGAAGCTGAAGAGTTTGCCGTTTGGCATCAATGCATCTCTCCCTTACCCGCAACACTACTCATACCCAGATTGAGAAGCAGCGACAGGAACAGCAGGGTCATGCCCAGAGCGATGCCCTGTGCGAACTCGCCCTTGCTGGTTTCCAGTGCTATCGCAGTGGGTATGTTGCGCGTGTAATGCAGAATATTACCACCCACCATCATTGAGCAGCCGACCTCGGCGATGATGCGACCAAAGGCCGAGATAATTGCTGCCAGAAGACCAAAACGTATCTCGTGCATGATGGTGAGCAGGGCCTGGCTGGGCGAGGCGCCGAGGGTCAATGCGGTTTCCCAGGCACGTTTGTCGGCGGCCTGAAAACTGGCGTGACACATGGACACAAGGATCGGCAGGGCGAGAATAATCTGGCCGATGATCATAGCGGTCTGGGTAAAAAGTAATTTTAGATCACCCATAGGGCCGCTGCGTGACAGCAGTAAATACACGGTCAGTCCCACGACCACGGCCGGGATCGAGAGCAGGGTGTGAAAGATTGAAATCAGCAGTCGACGGCCGGGAAAGCGGAAATAGGCCAGTAGAAACGCGATCAGGATCGAAAACGGGATCGCAATCAGGATTGCACGCAGTGAGACACTGAAGGAAATGCCGATGATTTCCCACAGTTCCCGATCGCCGGAAAACAGTAGTTTTAATGCCTCCAGTGAGGCCTGAGAGAGAGAGTCCATCGGCCGATCTAGGCGTGTACCAAATGTCTTTTAACAGACTGGGGTAGCAGGGGCTGATCGGAGTGACAGGGTTTCATGATGATTATTCTGTAAATGAATGGTGATGGATTCGGCGCCTATTATAGGCTGTGAAATGCACAGAAACGAAGTGTGCTGACGTTTTTTTCGAGAGCCTCTGCTGAAACCGCTAAACCGATTGAAGCTGGCCGGGTTTGGGCGCCGGAATGGCGTCGAATTCAATCTGTTCTGCGCCATTATAAATCATGAAATGTTTGCCCTTGGCGCGGGCCAGCATGGTCACCCCTACCTGGCGCGCCAGTTCCAGTCCCATGCGTGTTACACCGGAACGGGAGAGTAGTACCGGGATACCCATCAGGGCAACCTTGATTACCATCTCCGAGGTGAGTCTACCCGTGGTGTAGAAAAACTTATCTGCGCCGCTGATGTCTTCCAGCCACATCTTGCCGGCGATGGCATCCACCGCATTGTGGCGTCCGACATCTTCGACAAAACTGATGATCTGATCCGCCTGACACAGTGCGCAGCCGTGCACCGCGCCGGCATTTTTATACACCTCGTTATAGGCATTCAGATTCGATAGCAGCGCATAGATCATGGATTGCCGGATCTGAGGTCGGCCTAATTGAATACTGTCCAGCTGTTCGAGGATGTTGCCGAAGACC